>JAFUWP010000167.1 GCA_017483405.1 Oscillospiraceae bacterium
CATAACAGGTATCAGCAGGTAAAAATCTGCTTCCCTAGGAGGACTCCATTTTTTATCCTGTCCTCTTTATTATACCTTTTATTCGTCTGGTTGTCTATCTTTGAGCCGTCTTTTGACTATATCATTATTATACTAGGAGGACTGTTATATGAGGATATTACAAGAATTTTCTGTCCGGTTTCTGTGATTGGCTGGATTCGTCTGGAAAGCCGGGCTTCGCATTTGTTCCAGCTGCATGATAACAACAGTCAGCAGGCGGAGGAATATTATCAGCTTCCTTATACCGGAAAATTTTATAATAGTTAATAAATTTAATTTTATTTACAGAAAATTAAGAAAATATTTTCATAAAATTCAGAATAACACTTGACATTTTCCGGATTTTATGCTAAAATATATAAAGTCCAAGAGATTTGGATAACTAATATGCGCAGAAGCGGAAGGTTGCTGACGGTTTGTCAGGGAATTTCCGTGGAGTATGTCCGGTCATCAGAACCGGTCGGCAAGAAATGATGACACAGTATGTGCTGACAGGAAGATATTATTTCTCTCTGAAATAATATGCCGCCTTGTATCTGACTGTGTGCCCGTTTGCCGGAATCTGCCAAAGATTACCGGTTTTTGTATTGATTAACCCACGATACACACGGAAACGGGAAAAAGCATCATCTCTGAAAACTGCGCCCCCAATTTTGATTTTTTTAAATTAAGGAGGCGAATTTGAAATGGCAGTAAGCGAAAAAATCAGAATCAAAATCAAAGGTTATGAACATGCTACAGTAGACGCAGCAGCAGCTAAGATTGTAGAAGCTGCTAAGAGAAGCGGCGCAAGCGTTTCCGGCCCGATTCCGCTCCCCACTGAGAAGGAAATCGTTACCATTCTCCGTGCGGTTCACAAGTACAAGGACAGCCGCGAACAGTTTGAACAGCGCACTCACAAGAGACTGATTGATGTTATCCGTCCTACAGACAAGACTACTGATGCACTTCAGAAACTCGAACTTCCCGCAGGCGTGGACATCGTAATGGAAGTAAAATAATCACGCTTTCCCGACTGTTTTGAGAAAAAACAGTCAGGTCATGTCGGATTTTTCCGACCAATAACCATAAGGAGGAATTTTTCATGCAGAAAGGCATTATCGGCAAGAAAGTCGGTATGACTCAGATTTTTGACGAAAACGGCAAAATGATTCCGGTGACTGTTGTAGAAGCAGGTCCGTGTCAGGTCGTTCAGGTCAAGACAGAAGAAAATGACGGTTACAACGCTGTTCAGCTCGGTTTCGGCGACAAGAAGGCCAACAGAGTGAACAAGCCCGAAAAAGGTCATTTTGACAAAGCCAATGCTGGCTATAAGAAGACCCTGAAAGAATTCAAGCTGGATGACTGCAATCTCGAAGCAGGCAGTCTCGTGAAGGCTGATGTCTTTGCAGCAGGCGACATCGTAGATGTATGCGGCATCAGCAAAGGTAAAGGCTATCAGGGTGCTATCAAGCGTCACAATCAGCACAGACTGAAGGAAACTCACGGTACTGGCCCTGTACATCGTCAGGCAGGTTCTATGGGTGCATGTTCTTCTCCGTCCAGAATCTACAAGGGCAAGGGCATGGCTGGTCACATGGGTGCTGAAAGAGTTACTGTTCAGAACCTCGAAATCGTAAAGGTTGACGCTGAAAATAATCTGATTGCTATCAAGGGTGCAATTCCTGGTCCTAAGGGCGGTATTGTGACCATCGTTGACAGCGTAAAGGCATAAGGAAGGAGGAAACTGAAAATGGCAACTGTAAAAGTATTTGATATGACTGGCAGTGAAGTTTCTCAGACAGAACTTTCCGATGCAGTATTTGGTATTGAACCGAATGTTTCCGTAATGCACGCTGTCGTTGTCAATTATCTCGCTAACCAGCGTCAGGGCACACAGTCTACTCTCACTCGTACAGAAGTAAGAGGCGGCGGCAGAAAGCCTTGGAGACAGAAGGGCACTGGCAACGCAAGACAGGGCTCTATCCGCGCTCCTCAGTGGAGACACGGCGGTGTCGCTATCGGTCCGAAACCCAGAAGCTACAGATATACTCTGAATAAGAAGGTACGCAGACTCGCTATGAAATCTGCACTTTCCCAGAAGGTTCTGGAGGGCAATCTGATTGTTCTGGATACTCTCACAATGGATGAGTACAAGACAAAGACAATCGTAGCTATGCTCAAGGCACTCGGCGTTGAAAAGAAGGCTCTGATTGTGACAGCTGATGCTGACCAGAAAGTTTATAAGAGTGCTGCTAACATTCCTGGTGTAAAAACCGCTCATGTAGGTACTCTGAATGTATATGATATTCTGAACGGCGGTAAATTCATCGTTGCGAAGAATGCCATCGCAAAAATCGAGGAGGTGTTCGCATAATGAAAGCTCCGCAGGATATTATTATCAAGCCGATTATCACAGAACAGTCTATGGACGGTCTGCCGAACGGCAAGTATACTTTCAAAGTGGCTAAAGATGCCAACAAGCTGGAAATCAAGAATGCTGTTGAAGAACTGTTCAATGTAGAAGTCACTAAGGTCAATACAGTGAACTGCCGCGGCAGAGAAAAAAGAGTAGGCAGATTTGCCGGCACAACTTCTTCTTACAAGAAGGCTATTGTGACTGTAAATCCTGAACCTGCAAACGAAAAAGGCACTAAGAAAGCCGATAAGAAGAAGGGTACTATTGAATTCTTTGACGGCATGTATTAATCCGCCCATTCGTTCCGTATGGGATATACTCCCGCAAAAGTATGAATTAAGGAGAGAAATCAAATGGCAATTAAAAGCTATAAGCCGACTTCTCCTTCCCGCCGTCAGATGACAGTCACAGATTATTCTGTACTGAGCAAAGACGGTCCGGAAAAGAGTCTGCTTGAACCGCTTAAGAAAAAGAGCGGCAGAAACAGCTACGGCCGCATTACTGTTCGTCACAGAGGCGGCGGCAACAGAAGAAAATATCGTGTAATCGACTTCAAGCGCGATAAGGAAGCTCTGGACGCTAAGGTTCTGACTCTGGAATATGACCCGAACAGAAGTGCTTTCATCGCTCTGGTAGAATACGAGGACGGCGAAAAGCGTTATATCCTCGCTCCTCATGGCTTGAAAGTCGGCGATAAGGTTCGTTCCGGTGAAGATGCCGACATCAAGCCCGGCAATGCACTGAAACTGACTGACATTCCGGTTGGTACATTCATCCATGCAATTGAACTGTACCCTGGCAAGGGCGCACAGCTCGTAAGAAGTGCCGGCAATATGGCACAGCTCATGGGTAAGGAAGGCGGCTATGCCCTCATCCGTCTGCCCAGCGGCGAAATGAGAAAAGTTCCGATTGGCTGCAAAGCTTCCATCGGTCAGGTTTCCAATATCGACCACGAAAACGTAAACTACGGCAAGGCCGGCAGAAAACGTCACATGGGCTGGAGACCTACAGTCCGCGGTTCTGTTATGAACCCCTGCGACCATCCGCACGGTGGTGGTGAAGGTAAATCCCCTGTTGGTCGTCCCGGACCTGTTACCCCGTGGGGCAAGCCTGCTCTTGGTTATAAAACCAGAAAGAAGCACAACCGTACTGATAAATATATCGTAAAGCGCCGCAACGGCAAGTAATCGGAAAGGAGGAACTAAATCATGAGCAGAAGTATCAAAAAAGGTCCTTATGTGCAGGAAGTTCTCCTCAAGAGAGTCGTTGCCATGAACGAGGCCGGCGAGAAGAAAGTGCTCAAGACATGGAGCCGTTCTTCTACTATCTTTCCGGATTTTGTCGGACATACCTTCGCTGTGCATGACGGCAGAAAACATGTGCCGGTTTATGTAACAGAAGATATGGTTGGTCACAAGCTCGGCGAATTTGCACCCACAAGAACTTTCAAGGGTCATGCAGGTTCTAAGACATCCAACAACGGCAAGAAGTAATAGCGGAAGGAGGAACTAAAGAATGGAAGCTAGAGCAACTCTGAGCAATGTCCGCATCTCCCCGAGAAAAGTACAGATTGTACTGGACTTAATCAGAAATCAGTCTACAGAAAAAGCACTGGCAACACTTCGCCTCACACCTAAGGCAGCAAGTCCGATTCTGGAAAAGCTTTTGAAGTCCGCTATTGCAAATGCAGACAATAATCACAGCATGAACAAGAACAATCTCTATGTTTCTGAATGCTATGTGACGCCCGGTCCTATCATGAAGCGCATTATGCCAAGAGCACAGGGCAGAGCTTACCGGATTCTGAAAAGAACATCTCATATCACAATCGTGGTAGCAGAAAAAGAAGACTAATCCCCAAGGAGGTTAAGTAATGGGCCAGAAGGTTAATCCGCACGGTCTCCGTGTCGGTGTAATTAAAGACTGGGATTCCCGCTGGTATGCCAAAAAGGCTGACTTCGGTGATATGCTGGTAGAAGACTACAACATCAGAAATTTCATCCTGAAAACTCTGAAGCCGATGGGCGTACTGCGTGTAGAAATCGAACGCTTTGCAGAAGATAAAGTGAGAATCCACATCCACTGCGCAAAACCCGGTCTGGTAATCGGCAAGGGCGGCGCAGAAATCGAAAAGCTGAGACTTCAGCTTGAAAAGAAAATGAAAAAGCAGGTTGCTATCAATATTCTTGAAATCAAGCAGCCTGATATGGACGCACAGCTCGTTGCTGAAAAAATCGCTCTCGATTTAGAGAACCGTGTTTCTTTCAGACGCGCTATGAAACAGTCCATCAGCAGAGCCATGAGACTCAATGCAAAGGGTATCAAGGTTATGGTTTCCGGCAGACTGGCCGGTGCTGAAATCGCTCGTTCTGAAAGCTATCATGAAGGTACAATTCCGCTTCAGACCATCAGAGCGGATATTGACTATGGTTTTGCAGAAGCAGATACCACTTATGGCAAACTCGGCGTAAAGGTTTGGATTTACAAGGGCGAAGTTCTCAAGGGCGATGCTGCCAAGGCTATGGCCGCAAGAGAAAAGTCCGAAAAGAAACCTCGCAGAGATTTCAAAAACGGCGACAAGAAACAGCGTGATAACCGCAATAACGGTTTCCGCGGCGAAAACAGACGTGCTTACAATAACGCACGCAGTGCAAAAAGAGAAGGAGGTAACAAGTAATGCTGCTTCCAAAGAGAGTTAAGTACAGACGTGTTCACAGAGGCCGTCTGACTGGCAAAGCCTACAGAGGCAATACTGTAACTTATGGTGATTTCGGTCTTCAGGCACTCGAACCCGCTTGGATTACTTCCAACCAGATTGAGTCCGCCCGTATCGCTATGACAAGATATATCAAGAGAGGCGGTCAGGTCTGGATTAAGATTTTCCCTGACAAGCCTATCACTGAAAAGCCTGCTGAAACCCGAATGGGTTCCGGTAAAGGTTCTCCGGAATACTGGGTTGCTGTTGTAAAACCCGGCAGAGTACTGTTTGAAATCAAGGGCGTTCCGGAAGAAACTGCAAGAGAAGCTATGCGTCTTGCAATGC
>JAFUWP010000168.1 GCA_017483405.1 Oscillospiraceae bacterium
CCGCAAGGGAGATAGTTTCTTCCGGAGAATGGGTGATAAATTCTTTTTTCATCATCAGAACAGACCGCTGATATTGCCTTCGTTATCGCAGTCAATGCGCAGAGCGGCAGGAGATTTCGGCAGTCCAGGCATTGTCATGATGTCACCTGTCAGAACGACAACAAAGCCAGCACCGGCCGAAACTCTCACATCACTGACGGTAATCCGGAAGTTTTCGGGTTTGCCGAGCAGTGCCGGATTATCGGAAAGGGAATACTGCGTCTTTGCGATACAGACGGGGAGTTTGCTGAATCCGAGATTTTCGATTTCTTTCAGGGATTTCAGGGCTTTTGTCTGGAAGTCCACACCATCAGCGCGATAGATTTCCTTTGCGATTTTTTCGATTTTTTCAGTCAGAGATAATTCTGTATCGTAGAGGACTTCAAAGGCAGAATCCTGATTATCGGCAATCTGGGAAACCTTTTCGGCTAGGTCAGTACCGCCTTCTCCGCCTTTGGCGAAGATTTCACACATAGAAGTCTGAACGCCGTACTGTTTTTCGCAGTATTCGGCGATGAAGTTTAATTCTTCATCGGTATCGGTGTGGAATCGGTTGATTGCTACAACAACAGGCAGATGATATTTTTGCATATTTTCGATATGCACACCGAGATTGACAATGCCTTTTTTGAGAGCATCGAGATTCGGTGCGGAAAGTTCTGTTTTCGGGATACCACCGTTATATTTCAGAGCGCGGACGGTTGCCACCAGAACAACACAGGAAGGTTTCAGGCCGGCATAACGGCATTTAATATCGAAGAATTTTTCAGCACCGAGGTCAGAACCGAATCCGGCTTCGGTAATGCAGTAATCACCGAGCTTGAGGGCTAATTTGGTAGCTCTTACGGAGTTGCATCCGTGCGCGATGTTTGCGAAAGGCCCTCCGTGAATCAGGACGGGAGTATGTTCCAGAGTCTGCACCAGATTCGGCTTTAAGGCATCTTTCAGGAGGGCTGTCATAGCACCCTGCGCCTGTAAGTCTTTGGCATAAACAGGCTGATTATCGAGATTATAAGCAACCAGAATATTGCCGAGTCTTGTTTTTAAGTCTTCCAAATCCGATGCCAGACAGAGAATCGCCATCACTTCGGAGGCTACTGTAATCTGAAAACTGTCTTCACGGGGAACACCGTTGACTTTTCCGCCCATACCGATGACGATATTTCGCAGAGCACGGTCATTCATATCCAGACAGCGTTTGAATAAGATTCGTCTGGTGTCGATGCGCAGTTCATTGCCCTGCTGAATGTGATTGTCAATCAGCGCGCAGAGCAGATTGTTTGCGGCAGTCATGGCATGAATATCACCGGTGAAATGCAGATTGATGTCTTCCATCGGCACGACCTGAGAATAGCCGCCGCCGGCCGCACCGCCCTTGATGCCGAATACAGGCCCAAGAGAAGGCTCACGAAGGGCAAGAACCGCCTTTTTCCCGATTTTTGCCATCGCCTGACCGAGGCCGACACTGATAGTAGTTTTTCCTTCGCCTGCCGGAGTCGGATTGATAGCCGTCACGAGAATTAATTTTCCGTCAGGCTTATCAGCAGTTTCGGCGAATAATTTTTCGCTGATTTTGGCTTTATAGTAGCCGTAGGGTTCTAATTTGTCCTGCGGAATTCCCAGATTCTCCGCGATTTGTGTAATCGGCAGCATTTCGGCAGCCTGAGCGATTTCAATATCAGAAAGCATAGATGATTTCCTCCTGTTGATAAATTTGAAAAATAAAACAGCCGCATCCGCATCTGAGCAGAGCGGCCGTTCATGATGTGATTATTCAGCCTGTATGGCCTGTACTGCGGCATCTTCCGGAGAGATTGTTCCTTCCAGCAGATTCAGCAGTGATTCTGCAACATCCTGCACCATCGTGACGGAATAGCCGACAATATCATCAATCTGCTGGGCAGACGGAACAGTATCGGCACATATTATGCCGACACGGAGTGCAAGAATTTTCTGTTCTTTATCGAGATACAGACAGCCGATGTTAATCAGATTATTGATTTCGTTCGCATAAGTCTGAACGGGGATGAAGGCTTCTTCCGGAACTTCAATATCCGGAGCGGTCAGCATTATCAGTGAACGGTCATTGACAATGAGCTGAATCATCGCGCCTTCGGTGCGGCCTTCCAGAGAAACACCGGTCAGGAAGATGTTTTCCTGTTCGTCAAAATTCCATTGATTTTCCTGAAAATAATTCCGGATTTGCTGTGCAATTGATTCCTGCATGATAGATTTCCTCCTGTTTTTGATAAATACGCACCCTTTCCCTGCATGACAGGAAAAGGGTGCAGATATGCGTTATTCAGCCGATTTTTGAAATGAAATTCCGCCTGCCGCACCCTCAGCAACAGCAGCTTCTGCGGCCGCTTCGGCAGCAGCGATTTGTTCTTCGAGGGACAATTCGCCTTCTGTGGGCTGAATCTGCCCCATTTCGGCCATCAGACGCTGTAACTCGGTATCGACTTTAGCATCTGTCTGGAGCTGTTCAAATGTTTCGTAATCTTTGGAAACGGCAGTACCGGCAATTTCGGCGAAAGCATCGGCTTCGGCTTCTTTGCGGGTGACTTTTTCTTCCATGCGGTTGAGTTTTTCATAAGCACTGGAAGTATCAATTCCGCTGATAGACTGGGCGAGACTTTTTTTAGTATCGGCCATCTGGGAACGTGCGATAAGCATTGCCTGACGGCTTTTGGCTTCGGAAAGCTTTGCTTTCAGAGTTTCCACCTGTGTGCGGATGGCTTCGGTCTGATTGCTGATAGTTTCAGACATTTCTTTATAAGTAGCGACTTCTTCATCGGCTTTGACTTTCTGAGCGAGAGCTCTTTTGGCTAAGTCGATATTATTGGATGCGAGTGCAGCTTTGGCTTTTGCCTCCCAGTCAGCGGCTTTTCTCTGCGCTTCCTGATATTGTTTCTGGGCGAGGCGTTCACTGGCGACAGCCTTTCCGAGAGCCTGCGTGGACTTGTTGAGTTCCTGCTGCATATCGGCGATAATCTGTTTCACCATTTTTTCGGGGTCTTCTGCGCGGTCAATCAAATCGTTGACATTGGATTTGAAAATGTCAATCATTCTGGAAAAAAATCCCATAAGTGTTTCCTCCGTTTGTGTCTGTCTGCCAGAATCCGACAGCAGAGAGATACTTATCTTATAATAAA
>JAFUWP010000169.1 GCA_017483405.1 Oscillospiraceae bacterium
AGGATTGAGCGATATGTTTGATAACAATAACAAGAATAATTATGAGGGTCTCTACCAGAATCAGAATAACGAACCGGATTATAACGATTTCTACAATGCTCCGGACAGCAATTATGTGAACTTCAATTCTGACCCGAATCAGAATCCTAACAAGAATAACGGCGGCAAGAAATTCCTGAAAGTTGTTGCGGCAGTCGCCGCCTTAGCAATCGTTTCCGTTTCTTCTGTCGAAATGTATAAGTTATTCGGCAAGGATAATTCCAGCTGGACTTCTTCCGAAAGTGATGCCAGCATCACCAGAGATGTCAGCAGTCTGACAGATGATTCCGTATCTTCCGGCACATCTTCTGAAAGCACATCTTCCAGCGCGGCAGTAAATTCCACCGCAAACTGGATTAATATGGCCGCTCCCGAAAATGCACTCAGCATTCCGGATATTGCTGAAAAGGCTATGCCTTCTGTAGTCGGCATCAGCGCGGTATTTGAATATACTCCCGCCGCGCAGAGCTACTGGGGATTTGGTTTCTATAACTACGGCGGAAACAGCGGCAGTACGCAGACTCAGCAGATGACCGGTACAGGTACAGGCATCGTCATGACAGAAGACGGCTATATCATCACTAACGCACACTGCGTTTATGATAACGAATCGGATTATAAATGCGGCAGAGCCGTCAGCGTGAGCGTTGTCATGGGCGATGATACCGAAACAGAATATGAAGCCCAGATTGTTGGCTATGACCTCGAAACTGACCTCGCTGTCCTCAAGATTGATGCTACCGGCCTGACACCTGCGGAATTCGGCAACAGTGATGACCTCCGTGTCGGTGAACTGGTAATTGCCATCGGCAATCCGCTGGGATTTGAACTTCAGAATACAGTGACCTGCGGTATTGTTTCCGCACTGAACCGCGAAATCACTATCAATGAAAAAGAAATGACCCTGATTCAGACAGATGCCGCCATCAACTCCGGCAACTCCGGCGGCCCTCTGCTGAATGGTTATGGTCAGGTTATCGGCATCAACTCCGCGAAGATGTCTTCTACCTACGGAAGTGCAAGTGTAGAAGGTCTGGGCTTTGCCATCCCGATTAGCGATGCCAAGGAAATCATCGAAGATTTAATCAATAACGGCTATGTAACAGGCCGTCCGCAGTTCGGCATCACTGGTGTGACCGTGACCGAATCCGATGCAGAGCGTTTCAGTATGCCGCAGGGCGTTTATGTCTACGGTGTAACAGAAGGCAGTGCCGCTGATGAAGCCGGTATCCGTCAGGGTGACATCATCACCGCTGTCGAAGGCACTGACACTCCCGATATGGACACACTCAACGAAGTCAAGAATCAGTATAACGCCGGTGATACCATCACTATCACAATCTACCGTTCCGGCGAAACACTCGATTTACAGCTGACTTTACAGGAAGTCCGTCAGGAAGATTAATCCAGCTTATTCCCTTATTCTAATCTATATTCTCCTTACAGATGCAGAAGGCAGACAGTTCCCTGTCTGTCTTCTGCGCTGTGCTGTCTGAAATCTTTTCCAATACTGGAAAAAATGGCCTGAAACGGTCATAAAGTACAGTGAATTTGTGCAGTTTCTCCAAAAATGCGAAGATTGTTCCGACAATATTCTAAAACAAAATGATTTCAGGGGATTGACAATCTCGAAATAATGTGCTAAAATATGTAGTATAAAAGCGTTTCTGTATTACTATCAGAGTAATGCATAGGCGTTGTGCCGGCATGTCAGAAGTCATCTTCCGGCATTGCTTACAAGAATGTGCAAAAAATTCAAAAGAAGAGAGAGGTAATCTAACAATGAAGAAGTCATTCCTGAACAGAGCAATGGCTGCTGCAATTGCAGTTCCGGTTGCTTTGTCACAAACTGTTCTGTTTGCTTCCTTTGCTGCTGATGAAACAGCTGTTACAGCTGCGGAATCTACGTTCAACATTGACACATTTCTCAATGTTCCGGTACAAAACAGCAAAGTTTCTCCTATCACTCAGGTAGCAGACAACGGTGACACACTCGTTTATGAAAAGAACTCCATCTGGAACAGCAAGCTGACAACTGCTCTGAACATGATGGAAGGTACTGAAAAGCCGCTGGATGCTGAATCCATCCTCAACAGCGTTGCTTCACTCGAAGGCAAATGGTACAAGAATATCTTCGTCAAGGCATCTTCCGCTAAGGCTGAAATCAATGACCAGAAGATTATTGTTACTTTTGATGTTGACTTCAATGATGAAACACAAGACCTTCTGAAAGATGAAATGATTCGCATCGTTGTTGGTGAAAATTCCGACCTCGATAAGAGCATCGTAAAAGCAAATATGACTGCTGATGTTCTTGCCGCATCTTTCGGCAAATTCACACTCACCATCGATACTGCTGATATGTATGCTGACGGTTCTGTTTCCTACACCATCAATGCAGTAACAGATGAAGGCGAGCTCAAGACAATTGATGCTTTTATTGAATATTTTGACGGCAAAATTCAGGCTTACAGAGATGAATTAGTTGCGGATGCTCAGAACATCTATGATTATTATCAGGAAAAGCTGGACTCCGCGTCTGAAACTCTGAACGAAAAGCAGACCGAAGTAGATAATGCTCAGGCTGAACTGAATGCCGCTAAAGCTGAACTCAGCGAAGCAAAGGAAAAAGGTGCTGATACATCCGAAGCTGAAGCTAAAGTTGCTGATGCTCAGGCTAAACTCGATGAAGCTCAGGCTAAAATCACAGTCGCCAGAAAAGATGTAAATGATTATCAGAATAAGCTCGATGATGCTTACTATCTGATGAATACCGCTATTGATAACATGGTTGCTGATTATCGCGGCCTTCTCGATAGCTGGAAAACAAAGTTCGACCGTGCCGCAGAAAAGAATTTCAGCGAAAAGAATCAGTCTTCTTATGATGCTGCACTTGCCGGACTCGCAAAGCAGGCTGATGCCAAGACTTCCGGCGGCGGTTTCCTCGACAAAACTGCTGATAAACTTCCGGCATCTCTTGATGAACTGGCTCAGGGTTCTGCTTTCAGCAAGATTTATAACGAAGTACTTAACCAGCTCAACAGCATTATCGCTGACCAAGGCTATGCAATTGATGTAACCCTGAATGATATTGTCGGTGTTGCTAAGAAAGCTTACAATGTCACTGTAACAGAAAGTCTCACAAACGGCAATGCTAAGGGCTATACAGAAGCTTATCTCGCTGATGTGCTTACTGATGCTGAATCTCAGTATTATTATGATTACTTCACCGACCTGCTTGCTGATAAACTCGCTGCTGAAAATAAGGAAATCAAGGACATCACAACCGAAAAGATGTATGAAGCTAACCTCGGTGCAGATTACAGCACGCTTTCCGGTTCTGCTGACCTTGCTATCAAGAGAATCATTACTGTAACTCTGGAAGAAATTCCGGAAACAGAATCCGAACCTACAGAAACAGAAACAGAGTCCGAAACAGAAACAGAGTCTGAAACAGAAACAGAGTCTGAAACAGAAACAGAGTCCGAAACAGAAACAGAATCTGAAACAGAAACAGAGTCTGAAACAGAAACAGAATCTGAAACAGAAACAGAGTCAGAAACAGAAACAGAATCTGAAACAGAAACAGAAACTGAAACAGAAACAGAGTCCGAAACAGAAACAGAATCCGAAACAGAAACAGAATCCGAAACAGAAACAGAATCTGAAACAGAAACAGAATCCGAAACAGAAACAGAATCTGAAACAGAAACAGAGTCCGAAACAGAAACAGAATCCGAAACAGAATCCGAAACAGAAACAGAATCTGAAACAGAAACAGATATTGTCATCGGCGAATATGGCCTCTGGTCTATCGGTACTGCTACTGTAAAGGCCGGCGAATCCGTTACAATTCCGGTAACTATCACCGGCGATAAGAACGGTATCGCAAGCTATATGGTTAAACTCGGTGCTAACGGTGTTACCGCTACCGGCGCACAGGCTGGCGATGCTTATACTGATTTAGCATTCGCATCCAATCTGGATAACCTGACATTCTCCGGTATTAATAATGCTCTTACAGAAAATCTCATCGCCGAAGATGGTGCTGTTGTATTCTATGTAACATTCACCGCTCCGGAAGAAGCTGGTACTTATGACCTGACTTTCGATAGCTTTGAAACTTACGATGTAGATGGTGTTCTCCTGAATCCTCAGACCCAGAACGGCTGGATTAAGGTAGTTGCTCCGGAAACATCTGAATCTGAGTCCGAATCTGAATCTGAGTCCGAATCTGAATCTGAGTCCGAATCTGAATCTGAGTCCGAATCTGAATCTGAGTCTGAGTCCGAATCTGAATCCGAGTCCGAATCCGAATCTGAATCTGAGTCCGAATCTGAATCCGAGTCCGAATCTGAGTCTGAATCTGAATCCGAGTCCGAATCTGAATCCGAGTCTGAGTCCGAATCTGAATCTGAATCTGAGTCCGAATCTGAATCCGAGTCTGAGTCCGAATCTGAATCTGAATCTGAGTCCGAATCTGAATCCGAGTCTGAGTCCG
>JAFUWP010000170.1 GCA_017483405.1 Oscillospiraceae bacterium
CGCATTCCAGAATATAGACGTAATTCATGCAAAATCCGTTCCGAAATTGGTTGTAATCGGCTTATGAGCAGTCAGGCTCTTGTGGATGTCCAGAATTCTTTGGTTAGAACTTCCGCGGAACAGCAGATTCAGGCTTTTCTTGGATTCGATGAATTTGCCGTCTACAAGCCAGTCCGTGACTTCCAGCAAATCGCCGTAATGATTTTTAGCATCCTGATTCTTAACAAGATATTCCAGTTCAAAGCCCGTATAGGTCATGATATTCAAGCCGAGCTTCTTGACTTCTCTGCCGAGTTCGGCAAGGGCTTCCGCCTGACAGAACGGCTCGCCTCCGCTGAATGTCACGCCGTCAAGCAGGGGATTCTTCCGGATGTTCGCGAGCAGTTCGCTTGTGCTCATGATTTTGCCCCCCTCGAATGCATGTGTCTGGGGATTCTGACAACCGGGGCAGTGATGAGGGCATCCCTGCGTAAAGATAGTATACCGGAATCCCGGACCGTCTACAATGGAATCATTCACTGTTCCTGAAATACGCAATAACATGATATATCTTCCTCTCTGAATTGCAGGCAATGTCCGGAGAAAACTCCGGACATCATGCCGATTATTCTGTAATGCTGTGCTTGACACTGTCTAATTTTACTTTCCTATAAAAAGAAGTTTTCCGTCTTTAACTTTATATGCTCCAAATTCTATTCTTCCACGAGAAAGCGACATTCCCACTACATAAGATTCAGAAAGATTGCTTAAACCAATAAATGTTAAGGGCATTGCTTTCTCTTGATGATAAATATAGTCGACAATCTGTGGCATTTCAGCCAAATCACAATCTATCTCGATAGTATTAGTTGTATTATTATCAAAAATAGATAAAGTATATTCATTATGATGAAATTCATTGATAAATGCTTCAACTAATTCTGAAATACCCCCTGTTGGAAGTGATATATCTTTTACTCTCCATAACGGTTCATGTGTAAAAGGATGCAAAGTTTGTTCAATTTCGTAATTGTGATTTGAATCCTCTTTTTCATCATCAATAAGACCAGAATAGAACAACTCAGCAAAATAGCTTGCTACTTCAATATTGTTTTTGGTTTCACGTAAAAGTATAGCTGAAACTAATATCTCCGCAGTTCCGTCTTTCTTATAGAATTCAGCATTGTTCATCCGTTTAGTATCGGATAAAAACTCAAGGAGTCCATTTTTTTGTTCAATGGCTAATGAATCAAAAGGACTCGTCCAGAACACAATTTTTTTATTTTTAGCTTTATCACGCAATCTAGCACATAATTTTCCGTCTTTTTCGTATTCCTCAATATAGCAGGGGATATAATAATCCTCATCTGTAGTAGGAATTTGATTTGGATAATCATTTAAATATTCTCGATATAGTGCAACAACAGGATTATCCATTGTCAAATCATGATTATTGAAGTAAGGATTCATTTTAAAAATTCCTTTCTTAAAAAAACATTATTCTGTAATGCTGTGCTTTACTCTGTCTTCTACTTCGCTTCTCTTAGCGTCATTGAATCTGTCGAGCGTTCCGACAAGATAGCCGGTAATTCTTCTGATACGTTCAAAGCCGATGCGGTTATGGTCGCGTTCAGGCCGTCCGCACTGAGGGCAGACATCATTGATGATGCCTGTATATCCGCATACAGGGTCGCGGTCAACCGGATGATTGATAGAACCATATCCGATGCCGGATTCTTTCATGCATCTGATGACTTTCTCGAATGCGGAAAGATTCTTCAGCGGGTCGCCGTCCAGTTCGACATAGCTGATGTGGCCGGCATTGGTCAGCGCGTGATAAGGGGCTTCAATCTGGATTTTCTCAAACGCGCTGATGGGGTAATATACCGGAACATGAAAAGAGTTCGTATAATAACTTCTGTC
>JAFUWP010000171.1 GCA_017483405.1 Oscillospiraceae bacterium
CGGCAAGAATCTGCTCTGTCTGTCTGTTTGCTGCCGGAATCCTGACATTTCTGCTGATTTTCATCCGCGAAAGTGCCCTCTGGCTGGCTATGCATGAACTGATAAAAGGCTTGTTCGGGCTGACTTCTCTGCTGATTCCTGCCGGCTTGTGCTGGACGGCGATGCAGATTGACAAGAAAAAAGAGAAAGACAAGCTCGGAAGTCAAATCAAGTTTATGATACTTGTGATTGTCTTTCTCAGTTGTTTTATTGAGATACTCTTTTTCGGCGGCCGTCTGCTGAATTATGAATTTTTCGGCTGTTTCAAGATGCTTCGGGAAGAAGGCATCGCATGGCGCGGCTGTGGTATGGTGAGTGCGCTTGCCTATCCGATACAGGCGATTTTCGGGGAAGTCGGCGCAAAAATTATGATGATAGCTGTACTGGCTGTCAGCGTGATGCTTATCTCAAAAAAATCGCTCTCCGACCTGTTTCAGTGGATGAAAAAGCCTTTCCGCGGACTGGGGGATTTTTTTCTGGAAGACAGAAGGGATTTCCGGCTGATTTCGGGCTACGAACAGGAACAGTCCGACCATGAGGAACAGAATGAACGCGAAGCACTGGCTATCGCCCGTCAGAGCGGAGAAATCAAGCAATTGCCCGATAAAAATCAGTTTTCGATAGACATTCCCATCGGGAATGTACCGCGGGGCATACCGTCTGAGCAGTCCGCAAAGGGCATGGAAGAATTTTTTGAAATGCCTGCCAAAGATACAAAAGTCAAAGTCAGAAAGAAATCCAGAAAAGCAGAAACCTCTTCCGAAACAGAGGAAAATCAACAGCTTGAGCTTGTGCCTTCTCTCGAAGATTTGATTAATCAGGCCGTGGATTCTTCCAGAAAAAAGAAAAAACAGGATGAAGCTCTGGATGCCGTTCTGGATATTGACAGCGAAATCGAAAAGAATTCCGGCAAAGTCCAGAAAATGTCGGATGACTATCAGATGCCGAAACTGTCGTTTTTAAATGCAAGCAGTTCCGAAGTCGATGTTTCAAACTTAGGTCAGGAACTTCGGAATAATGCAGACCGCCTCCGCGAAGTGCTGAAAAGCTTTAATGTCGAAGTCGAAATCAATGACATATCCAGAGGGCCTTCTGTCACAAGATATGAGGTAAAGCCTGCGAAGGGCGTAAAAGTCTCGAAAATCACAAGCCTTTCGGATGATATTGCACTCAATCTCGCCGCCGAAGGTGTACGTATCGAAGCCCCGATTCCAGGGAAACCGGCTGTCGGCATCGAAGTGCCGAACGCACAGAAAGATACCGTTTCCCTGAGAGAACTGCTGGAGTCTCCGCAGTTCAGGAACGCGAAAAGCAAACTGACATTCGGTGTGGGAAAGGACATCGCCGGAAATGTGATTATCGGCGATATTGCGAAGATGCCTCACATGATTATCGCAGGGGCGACCGGTTCTGGTAAGTCCGTCTGCACCAACTCGATTATCATGAGCATTCTGTATCATGCCGCGCCGGATGAAGTGAAATTAATCCTGATTGACCCGAAAATCGTAGAATTCCGCGTTTATGACGGCATTCCGCATCTGCTGATTCCTGTCGTGACTGACCCGAAAAAAGCCGCCGGTGCGCTCAACTGGGCAGTACAGGAAATGCTCCGGCGATATGATGTGTTCGCGAAAAATGCTGTCAGAAATCTGGAGGATTATAACAGAATCTGCATCGAAAAGCCGGAACTCCAGCTTGATAAGATGCCTCAGATAGTTATCTGCATTGATGAGCTTGCCGATTTGATGATGACAGCCTCTAAGGAAGTCGAAGAAGCTATCTGTCGTCTGGCACAGCTCGCCCGTGCCGCCGGAATGCATCTGATTATCGCAACGCAAAGGCCGACTACGGATATTATCACCGGCCTGATTAAAGCCAATATTCCCAGCAGAATCGCGCTTTCTGTTATGTCTCAGATAGATTCAAGAATTATTCTGGATACCGGCGGTGCGGAAAAACTGCTCGGTCATGGTGATATGCTTTATCTTCCGAGCGGTCAGCCGAAGCCCGTCAGAGTGCAGGGCTGTTATGTCTCCACGCAGGAGATTGAAAAAGTTGTGGAATTCATCAAGAATCAGTCCGAAGATACCGGTTATGATGAAGCTATCGAACAGGCCGTGAATCAGATGGCTGTTTCCGGCGATAAGAAAAAAGGCAGTTCTGAAGAAATCGCTCTTTCCGGAGATGAAGACCTGATTGAACAGGCGATTGAAGTTGTCGTTTCGGCCGGACAGGCCTCGACCAGCAATCTGCAACGAAGACTCCGGCTCGGTTATGCGCGAGCCGCGAGAATCATGGACGAACTCGAAGAAAAGGGCATCATAGGCCCTTATGAAGGCGCAAAGCCGCGGAAAGTTCTGCTGTCTCCTCTGGAACTCGAACAAAGAAAAATGCATCAGAAAGGAAAGTGACCGCATGGCCGGCAAAAAACATACCCTTCCGGAAGAACCGAAAGACAATGCCAGAAATAAGCTGATTTACAGCATTGTTGTCGTGATTCTGACGATTATCGCACTCATCAGCGGAAAATATAATACAGAACATCCGCAGGAAACGCAGAATCAGAATATTACGGTTTCTGATGCCGAATTTCAGGTACATGTGATAGATGTCGGACAGGGTGACAGCATTCTGATTTCGGCAGACGGACAGACCCTTCTGATAGATGCGGCAGAATCCGGAGAATCCGGAAAGATAATCAGCTATCTGAACGCGCAGGGAATCACGGAGCTTGATTGTGCCGCGGCCACACACATGCATGCTGACCATATCGGAGGATTCCCGAAGGTATTCGCATCCGTCAGACCAAAGGCGATGATTGAACCTGTATTTCAGGATTCTCTGATTCCGACCACAAAGACGTATGAAAAATATCTGGATGCAGTGGCCTCCACGGGCGCGGAGTATAAGGCTCTGAAAACAGGGGATGCCTTCACGCTCGGAAATGCGCAGATTAGTGTGCTTGCACCGGTTTCGGAACATGCTTCTTCACTGAATAATTCTTCACTGGTGCTTCGGGTGCAGTATGATGATATTGTCTGCCTGTTCACGGGAGATATGGAAACTCCCGAAGAAAAGACAATTCTTTCCACAGTGGATAATTCCCAGCTGAAAGCGACCTTCCTGAAAGCCGGTCATCACGGAAGTGATACTTCTTCCGGAGAGGCATTTCTCGAACAGGTTCAGCCGGAATATGTGGCAATTTCCTGCGGTGTGGATAATAAATATGGCCATCCGGCAGAAAGTACGCTCGAACATCTCAGAAAATATACAGATAAGATTTACATCACGGCACAGCAGGGCGATGTGGTATTTTTATATGATAAAGATACAAAATCCTGCAATGTGCTGACAAGCGGCAAGGAGTAAGAATTTTATGGTTTATATAATTGACCGTTTTGAGGGAGAAATTGCCGTTCTAGAACATGACGGCATCCTGACGGATTTTCTTCGGGAAAAACTTCCGGAACATGCGCATGAAGGCGATTTGCTGGAATGGTCAGGCGATGGCTGGCAGATTCTGCATGATGATACCGATACCCGAAGAAAAGCACTCGCAGAACGCCGCCGTCAGATGCTGGAGGGGAATCAATCATGAAAGTTATCATCATCGGCGGAGGTGCGGCAGGATGTTTCAGCGCGGTTCATGCGGCAGCGATGGGACATGAAGTCACACTCATCGAGAAGAATAAGACCATCGGGAAAAAATTGAGAATCACCGGAAAAGGCCGGTGCAATCTGACAAATAACTGTGATACCGAAACGCTCATGAAAAATATTCCGCGCAACAGCCGGTTTCTGTACAGTGCCTTTGCATCATGCAGTCCGCAGGATGTGATGGAGTATTTCGAGGGGCTAGGAGTCGCTCTCAAAACGGAACGCGGAAACAGAGTGTTTCCGGTCAGCGACCAAGCCGCCGAAATCGTGGAAGTTCTGCATCGGGAATTACAGAATCAGCATGTAAAAGTCGTTCAGGACAGAGCCGAATCCCTTGTGATTGAAAATCAGGTCTGTCGGGGTGTGAAATGTGAAAAGCATACTTATTATGGGGACAGGGTTCTGCTGGCTGTCGGAGGGGCGACTTATCCGGCAACGGGTTCGGAAGGTGATGGCTATGCCATCGCGCGGAGTGCCGGCCATACCGTAACGGAACTTCGTCCGTCACTCGTACCGCTCGAAACGCTCGAACGCGACTGCGCTGAAATGATGGGGATTTCTCTCAAGAACGTGAAACTGATTCTCAAACGGAAAAATAAAATTCTCTATGAAGAACAGGGCGAAATGCTCTTTACGCATTTCGGATTGTCAGGGCCTCTGGTGCTGAGTGCATCGGCGCATATAGAGGAAATTTCGGGCTGTACGGTACACATCGACCTGAAACCGGCACTCACGATGGAACGGCTCGATAAGCAACTGCAAAGGGAGATTCTGGCGATTCCGAATCAGCAGGTTGTCAGTCTTTGCCGGAAGGTTGTTCCGGCGAATATGGTTGCTCCCTTGCTCGGCCGATGCGGACTCGCTCCGTATCTGAAAAATAACAGCCTGACCAAATCGCAGAGAATGCGCATTTGTGAAGAACTCAAGAATTTTGCATTCACGGTCAGGAATACCCGTCCGATGGCGGAAGGCATCATCACGAGAGGCGGTGTCGCCTGTCAGGAAGTCAGCCCGAAAACAATGGAATCTAAAATTGTTCAGAATCTGTTTTTTGCAGGGGAAATTCTGGATGTGGATGCTTATACAGGCGGATTCAATTTGCAGATATCCTTTTCGACAGGGTATCTCGCAGCTATGCATTTCTGATTTTGATAAATTGATAAAGGAGTTATATTGTTATGAAAACAGTGAATATCGCAATTGATGGCCCTAGCGGCGCGGGAAAAAGCAGTATCTCAAAAGCTATCGCAAAGGAACTGGGTTTTATCCATGTCGATACCGGCGCGATGTATCGTGCTATCGGTCTGTATGCCCTCCGGAATCACTGCGCTGACCCCGAACTGATTACAGAACAGATTGAAAATATCAATATTGAACTGAAATTTATCGGCGGTGTGCAGAGAGTTCTGCTCTGCGGTGAGGATGTTTCGGATTATATCCGCAGTCCGGAAGTCTCTATGTCAGCATCGAAGGTATCGGCAGTGCCGGCTGTCCGGAAACATCTGCTTGATTTGCAGAAGAAAATTGCCTCGGAAAATGATATTATCATGGATGGCAGAGACATCGGGACAGTTGTGCTCCCTCATGCGGATTTGAAAATTTTCCTGACGGCATCGGCAGAGGAAAGAGCATCACGGCGTTATCTGGAACTGAGAGAAAAGCCGGACTGTCCGCCTTATGAAGAAATTCTGAAAGACATTCAGCAGAGGGATTATAACGACATGCATCGGGAAATCGCGCCGTTATGTCAGGCAGATGATGCCGTTCTGGTGGATTCTTCCGAGATGGGATTTCATGAAGTCGTGGAGCATATCACGGCATTAATCAAAGAAAAGCTCGACTGAGGAAAATTTATCATGATATATACGATTGCTATGCTGATTGTCAGAGGGGTTCTGCATCTCTGGTATGACCTGAAATTCGAGGGCAGAAAGAATATCCAAAAGGGAAAGCCCTATATTTTTGTATCGAATCACCGGAGCTATCTTGACCCCGTGCTGGTAGCACTTGCCGGATACGGAAGATTCGGCTTCATGGCCAAAAAGGAATTATTCGAGGGAAATAAAGCGTTTTGTGCGCTGATTAAGTGGCTCGGCGCATTTCCGGTCGAGAGAGGTTCGGGAGATATGCAGGTGATTGAAACCTCTGCTGACTGCATCCGGAACGGAAAGAATCTGCTGATTTTTCCGGAAGGCACGAGAAGTAAAAACGGCCGTGTCGGGAAGGGAAAATCCGGTGTCGCGCTGGTTGCCGCAAAGGTTCATGAAGATATTATCCCGATAGGAATTAATTTCGAGGGAGAAAAACTGCATTTCCGCAGTAAGATTGTTGTCAGAATCGGCGAGCCGATACCGGCTTCAACTCTGCCGGATACGGAAAATCTTACCGAACGCGAACTTCTGAAAACGCTCCGGACTGAAATTATGCCCCCGATTATGGATGGTATCCGGAATCTGGTGGATGAACCGGAACTGCCGGCTGAAATCAAGGAATAAAAAAATATCTGCCATGCGGATTTCTGCACGGCAGATTTCTGATTACTGGGTTTCGGCATCGGGCATCACATCAGGGGCGGCCTGATAGATTTCAGAAACGGGTTCTTCCGGAGGGAGTTCATCACCGTCAATGATGATAGGGGCAGTTTCGGGCGCGTCCACGAATTCCACATCTCCGGCAATCTCTGCGGATACGTCACTGACTGCATTTCCGGCCTCGGCCGGTGTGGTAAGCACCGGATAGGTCTGTTTCTGGACAGGAGCAGTTTCCGGAATATAAGGTGTTTCTGTCTGTTCTCCGCCGCAGGCAGTCAGCACACCGGCCAGTGCCGGAAGAAGTATCAGCATCAGCATATTTTTGATTTGCATACAAAAAATCCTCTCTGTCAATTTTTTTGCTTTCCTGTCTATTATAGCATAATCTCGGCAGAAAAACAAGAACATTCACAGAAAAATTTTAAATTCCGTTTCAGGCTTGACAAATCCTGAAAAATA
>JAFUWP010000172.1 GCA_017483405.1 Oscillospiraceae bacterium
CAGAATCTTACTCTGCAGAGAGTGAATCATCATCACAAGGTTAAAGAACAGAATTCTGATTTGCTGCTATACCAGTTTTACTGATACCAAAATTTAGAAATTGGTCTGATTTATGACCTAACTATATTATAGCAGGTTAAAGCGGCGTTACCGCCGCAGTCACAGCGGCCGGCAAAGCCGACCGCATACAGGCATTATTTGAGATTGTATTCAGGTGGCTGTAAGAAATCCAGATGTTACAAATACAGTCACCTAACTACCGAAACCAAGCCGATTTCAGCAAATCGGCACAATCAAAAGCGTGTTACAAAAAAGGAGGGCGATATTTATGAGCAAAAAGGAAAGAAATGCAGTCTGGCTCTATCCGGAGACAAAAGCAATGATTGCCTCACACATGGAACAGGACAACTGTAAATCTGCCAGCGAGTATATCGAAAAAGCTGTAAAATTCTATACAGGCTATCTGGACTGTAATTCAGCGTGTTCAGAAAATTATATGCCGTCTGTCCTGACCTCTGTGGTAGATGCAATCGTGAAAGGTTCAGAAGAAAGAATCAGCCGGAATCTGTTCAAGCTGGCTGTTGAAGTCGGAGCAGCCACACACATGCAGGCGGCATCTTGTCAGATTGATGAAGAAACACTCCGTCAGCTTCGAGCCATGTGTGTGAATGAAGTCCGGAAAATTAATGGGGTTATTCGTCATGAAGATGCCATCAAATTCCAGCAGAGCTAATGAAAAAATCAGAACTGGAATCAGTATCAGCAAGGATTTGCTCAAAGAATGTGATAAATATCTATCGGAAAGTGAATTTGAAAACCGTTCTGAACTGATTGAATCTGCTCTGAAATTGTTCCTTGCAACAAGAAATATTTCCGAAAAATCAGAAACTCTCGTGCCGGAACTCGCTGAATGTATCGCCAAAGCGAGTGATGACGGCATCACAAAAATTTCAAAAGGGCTGTTCCGGTACGCCGTAGAAGTTGAAATGCTGATAGCATTGTTGGCGGACAGTCTGCATGTAAACGAAAAAGAACTCGAACGAATCCGCAAAGATGCTGTGAACAATGTCCGCAGGACGAGAGGAAAAATCAATCTTGATGAACTGATTCTCAGAACTAGAAAAGAATTTTCTGACATGTGATATTCATGAAAATTCTGAACCATACTATTGAAAGGAGTGAACTGTTTCAAAAAATATATGAAAAGGGGTTGGTCGATTTGGAGATTTACGACAGACAGGAAAAGGGCTTTATTGAAGTGTGGATGACAAAAGAAGAACAGCAGGAATATGACCGAAAGGAACTGACACGGCTCATTCTCGAACAGAAACATGCTGGCAAGAAGTGCAAAGTTGCTTTCTTACTCTCCGGCGAAGATGACCTGCTCGACTGTACTGAAAATCTGTTGACTATGAACCTTTAAGAACTAAGAGTGCAGAATTTTTCTGCACTCTATACATATCCGGAACATGATTTTAGTGCAGATTGACCATTGACTTTTGACAGATAGTATGATACAATGATGATATGGAAAATATAATCAATTCCAATCAACATTGATAGAAAGGAGAATTTTATGAGCAGTGAATTAAAAATCGCCGGCTACTGTCGCATCTCTGTAGATGAAGAACTCGATAAGGATAACACATCTATTGAGAATCAAAAAGCCATCATAGCAGATTATGTCAGCAGATTATTTCCGGAATCAACGCTTGATTTCTATGAAGACCGTGACCGTTCCGGCTACACATTCGAGCAGAGAGAAAGCTATCAGGCACTCCGGAAGAAGATATTCCGGAAAGAGTATGATATTCTGATTGTGAAAGATTTTTCCAGATTTTCGAGAAGAACCAGCAAAGGACTTGTCGAACTGGAAGATTTAAGAGATATTGGCATGAGAATTATCTCGATTGGTGACGGAATAGATTATCCGACTTCTGATGACTGGACAGCGATTCAGTTCCGGTTTCTGATAAATGAAATGCCTGTAACAGATACTTCCAAGAAAGTCAAGACAGTTATCAAGCATCGGCAGGAAGAAGGCAAATGGATTTGTGCCGTTCCTTATGGGTACATCATGACGAATAGCAAGACTATGAAATTTATCATTGATGAACCGGCGGCGGCAGTGGTAAGGGAAATATTTCAGCTTTATAGTGAGGGCTGGGGCTACAAAAAGATTGCAAGGTATCTGACCGAAAAGCATATTCCTACTCCGAGAACTACTGAACGGCTTCGCAGAGAGGAAAACGGTGAAGAATATAAAGTTCAGTCCCGTGAGGAATGGAGTATTGTATCTATCAGTCATATCTTGACGAATGATTTCTATATCGGAACGCTCCGGCAGAGGAAGTATCGCCGGAAGAAAATTAACGGCGGTGATATGAAACTTCAGGAAACAGAACACCTTGTATTTGAAAACAATCACACTCCGATAGTAGATTATAAGCTGTTCGCCAATGTGCAGGAGCAGATGAAAACAAGAAGCACCTCCAATTACAGAGGTGTCAAGAAATATGATAATGTCTATTCAGGGCATATCTTCTGCGGAGACTGTGGCAGTCCGATGTTCTCTATGAGCCGTGGAGATTTAGCACAGGCATATCGTTGCGGAATGTATCACAAATTCGGATTAAGCAAATGTACTTCTCATCATACAAGAGTGGATATGCTTGATGAGATTTTGAAAAGCTATATCCGGAGAGTGAAAGAAAATTCAGAATCCATGCTTGAACAGTTACAGGAATCTATTGACAAAGAACAGAAAGAAACGTCATCCAGCAAAGATGTGATAGCAATGCTGGAACAGCAAGTTGAAGATGTCAAGACGGAAATCAAGCTGTTAAACCGTCAGCATGTGAAAGATTTGGCAAGGCATCCAGAACGGGAAGACATGCTCGAAGAATTACATCAAGAGCAGCTTGACGAACTAACACTCCGGATTGAGGGGTTAAAAAATCAGATTCAGCTTGCATCAGAAAAACATAACATGATAGTCAGTCTGAACCGGACAGCAAGAACCGTAATGGAAGTATTTAACAATATCCTGAAAAAAGAATCACTCACCAAAGTGGATATTGATTTTATTGTTGATAAGATTATGATTTACACTGACCATATAGATATTCAGTTAAAGCCTGATATTGATGAACTGTTAAGAACAGGCATTCCGGAAGAACTTCAGACAGAGGAGACTTCTGTAAATTTTAAGCAAGGCACTAAGAACTCAGAAAATACATCGCCAATCACCCGAATCAGAACCAGCAAGGGTGATATTCTTAGTGTCAATGTTATCAATGACGGCGACCCGCTCGAAATCTATACCAGCAGTGATGGTGAAGTGATTTTCAAGAAATATTCTGTTATCGGCGAAATGGGGCATAATGCTTCGCAGGTAGCGGATATTATGTATAAGCTGGCAGGCTGTCCGGTAGTAGTATTCGACCGTGACCATGTCGTAGCGACTTCCGGAGTGACGAAGAAGGAATTTCAGGAACGCAGAGTTTCTCCGGAACTGGAAGAACTCATGGAGAACAGAAAACAGTATTTCGCAGAAGATGATAACCGTCAGTTTTTTGCGGTGGAAGGCGTGGAGCAGAGTTCCCTTGCGTGTCTGCCGATATTGTCATCCGGAGATGTGACCGGCGCAGTGGCATTTCTGAATAACGGAAAGGGCAATAAAATTTCGGAATCTCAGAAAAGTCTTGTCAATGCGGCGGCGCAGTTCCTGAGCAGTCAGATAGAATGAAAGAATATCACCCCTGCCGTCAGGAAACGGCAGGGGTATATTTATCTTAAATATAGCGGATAGGAATATTCTTGAATTTTGCATAAGTTTCGATAGTGGTTTCCCGATATTGCCGTGCATAGTTCAGAAAGCCCTGTTTTCCGTAGAATAATAATAAATCGTTGTTCTGAATCATGAATCTGTCTGCTTTCTGAAAGGTCTGACGGTCATCCGGAGCGGAAAGATAACTGACAGTATCGGCAGATTTCTGAACATGCAGATAACGCTTTTTCATGGAGAAAGGCCATTTTTCGGCCTGCTTTTCGTGAGGGAGCGCAAGATGCAGAAGTATATCGGGATAAGTTTTTTTCATCACAGAAATCAGTTCGGCCGACCACAGAGGAATCCCCCATGCACAGTTGGTGTAGAATTCTGTATAGTTCTGCTGATACAGATGCAGAAGAAGAAATAAAATTCTCTGTCGGAGAATCTGCATTTCGGTATCGGAAAGGAAAATTTCTTCCGCACCGGAAGCAATTGCCGCTTTCATGAGGATTACCCCCTTTTGAGGATTTTTGTGACCGTCTGGAGAATTGCCGAAAAATTAAATAATACCATGAAGATTAAGAAGCCTATCTGCATGGGAATCAGAAAATAAGGTTCTGTAATTGCGCCGATGCTCATCACAAACAGGACAATCAGATTGCTGGTGAAATGCAGATGGTCAACTTTGAAATAGATTAATTTTCTGGTATCGGCAATCCGGACGAGATAGCAGACAAAATAGCTCATAAACGTGGCGATGACTGCACCCTGTACACCCCATTTGTAAATTAAAATCACATTGAGAATCAGATTGGTACATGCCGCGATTAAGCTTGTCCAGAAACTGTGAGTTGTCTTCTGAGTCGCGGTGTAGATACTGCTCAGAAACTGATTGAAACTCATCATCAGGACACCGATAATCAGAATGGGAGTGAATTCAAATGCTCTTGCATAAGAAGGGTCAGTGCTGGAATCAATCAGGATTGCCGAAAGTGGCTTGACAAGCGCAATCATGAACGCCGCGCCCAGAAACATTACTGACTGATAGGCCGAGAAAATCTTTTCATAGAATTTGCCCTTATCCTTGCTGTTGTTCTCCGTGATGGCCGACATGTTCCATGCCTGAAAGAAAATAGTCGAAACCATCGAGATGAGATTCGGCACTTTAGAGGCGGCATCATAGACACCGGCGGCAACATCACCGACATCAGGACTTTGCGCGGATGTCATGTATCTGACAAATAATCTGTCAGAAAATCCGGTAATAATCCAGAGGACAGCAGTCGGAATCATCGGAATCGAGAACCGGAGCATTGTCTTTATCATTTCGGGATTGTATTTTTTTCGTTTCAGGAATTTCCAGAGTTTTGCGACAATCCAGAGAAAGACTCCGGAACAGAAATCTGTCAGGATGCTCGAAAGCATAAAGCCATGAACACCCATATTCAAAACAGAAATAAAGACAATATTGAAGATGAATAAAGTCAGTGTGGCAAGGATGCCATCCAGTGCGAACAGTTTCACCATTCCGCGCGCGCGGACGAACTGCGAGCTTAACTGCCGGAAGGATGATGCAATAATAAACAATAACAGCAACAGCACATATCCGTGCGCATAAGGCAATAAATTCAGCAGAGGCGACAGCAGAAGAAGAAGTATCATGCCTCCGGCCTCCACAACGCAGGCCGATGTGAAAACTTCTTTATTATTATAATCTCTGTCGAGTCCGTATCGGATGACGGCTTCGGCGATGGAGAGAGTCGCAATCGGGATGATGAAATTGGCGGTCTGTTCCAGCAGAGATTTTGTGCTGTTATCGCCTGACGAAATATGATGGGTATATAATCTCGTCAGCAGGAGAAGCAGAATTTTCGAGCCGAACGAACCGATTGCAAAAACAAGCGTATTCGCGGCGAGCTTTTTATATTTATCCAAATGTAAAAAAACCTTCTTTCTGAACATAATACTTCTATATTATAGCAGACTTTTCAGAAAAAGGCAAGCATTTCTTGCAGATAAAATAAAAACTGTCCTTAACGGGCAGTTTTTTCATCTTCCGGATGGGAATTTTCCTGTTGCAGTTTCTCGAATTCATCGAAGGTTTTGAACGGATGTTCATAAGCGTATGGAGAAATATAAATCCGACTGAACATAAGCGTAGATATGCTGTCATCATCAATCATCCGAGATGTTTTTTCATTTGTTTTTTCTTCTGACATAGTAATAGCACCTCACTTCAGTATTTATTATAGCATGACATCATGATGATGTCAATAAGATATGAATAAAAATATTGCATACTTTTTTGTTCATAATTGATATAATATAGATATTATTTTGATAGGAGGAATTATCATGCCAGTCGTTAAAATTCAGACAACCATCCGGCTGAATCCAGTCGTTTATTCAAAAATAAAGAAGATTTAAGAAAAAGAAAATCGCTCCGTCACCAACATGATTGATACTATGATAAAACAGAAAATTACAGAATACGAAAAGGAACACGGCGAAATTACCGTAACTGACGAAGAAATCGGTCTGGAATGACAAATCCGCACAGTGATGCATCACATCACTGTGCGGATTTCTTACAGAATAAAGCAGATTAATCCCGAACAGCCTTCATTAATAATTCTTTCGAGAGTTTCCTGCAATTTCATACGGGCCTCTACAGGCATCTTGAACAGCTTGTTATGCAGACCTTCATTGACAAGCTCATGCAGAGATTTTCCGAAGATATTGGAACTCCAGATTTTTGTGGGGTCTTCCTCGAATCCCTGCAATAAGTACATGACAAGTTCTTCACTCTGCTTTTCACTGCCGACAATCGGGCTGACAGTCGTATTGATGCCGGCTTTCATGATATGGAGGGACGGCGCGGAGGCTTTCAGCCGAACGCCGTATTTTCCGCCTTGTTTGATGATTTCGGGTTCTTCGAGACTTAATTCTTCCATAGTCGGCATCACAATGCCGTATCCGGTGGCCTCGACTTCTTTGAGAGCCGGTTCTAATCGGGAATAGGCCTTTCTGACTTGACAGAGTTCGCGGAGGATTTCCAGCAGAGCACCTTCATCGGGAATTTCCAGACCGGTCGATTCGCTCAGAATCTTGAAGAATAACGAATGGTCGAGTGTGATGCTAATCGTGACAGAGCCGTTTCCGAGGTCGATTTCGGAGCTTTCCGCGTGGAGGATATACTGACAGTCGCAGATTGGCTTTGCCAGTGCTGAGGCATCTTTGACCGTGACGAGATTTCGGGCGGCTTCACGGATGGCCGAGAAAACTTCCTGTTTGACGGGGTGTCCCTTTTCGAGCATCGAAATCCAGCAGGGCATAGCGAAATTGACTTCTCTGACCGGAAACGCATACAG
>JAFUWP010000173.1 GCA_017483405.1 Oscillospiraceae bacterium
AGTTTTTGCAATGGCAAGAGTTTACAAGTTCAGGGCAGGACCGGCCGTTCTGCCGGAAGAAGTCCTGAAAGAAGCAGCAGACGAAATGATGGACTACAGAGGATGCGGCATGTCCGTGATGGAAATGTCCCACCGTTCCAAGATGTTCGACCAGATTATCAAGGAAGCTGAACAGGATTTAAGAGAACTGATGAACATTCCGGATAATTATAAAGTTATCTTCCTTCAGGGCGGTGCATCTCTGGTATTCGCTGAAGTTCCGATGAACCTGATGAAGAACGGCAAGGCCGCTTATATCATCACAGGCCAGTGGGCTAAGAAAGCCGCTGCCGAAGCTGAAAAGTATGGCGAAGTTGTAAAGGTAGCATCTTCTGCTGACAAGACATTCTCCTACATTCCGGACTGCTCTGACCTCGATATTCCGGAAGATGCTGACTATGTATATATCTGCGAAAATAATACTATCTACGGCACAAAATACTGGGAACTCCCGAACACAAAGGGTCATGTACTGGTTTCTGATGTTTCTTCCTGTTTCCTGTCCGAACCGATTGACGTAAGCAAGTATGGTGTTGTTTACGGCGGTGTTCAGAAGAATGTAGGCCCTTCCGGTGTGCAGATTGTTATCGTTCGTGAAGACCTCATCGCTGACGGCCCTGCATTCAAGCAGACTCCTACCATGATGGACTGGAAAACTCAGGCTGATAACGATTCTCTTTACAATACACCTCCCTGCTATGGTATTTATATCTGCGGCAAGGTATTCAAGTGGATTAAGAAGATGGGCGGCCTCGAAGGCATGAAGGCTCACAACGAAAAGAAGGCTAAAATCCTGTACGATTTCCTCGACCAGAGCGAAATGTTCAAGGGTACTGTTGAAAAGAAAGACCGTTCTATCATGAATGTTCCGTTCGTAACAGGCAACGCTGACCTCGATGCTAAATTCGTTAAGGAAGCAAAAGAAGCTGGTTTCGAGAACCTCAAGGGTCACAGAACTGTCGGCGGTATGAGAGCATCTATCTATAATGCTATGCCCATCGAAGGTGTTGAAAAGCTTGTTGAATTCATGAAGAAGTTTGAGGCTGAAAACAAGTAAGTTGTTTTATCTCCCCATTGTTATGGGAGTGAATTGAAACGAAAACAAGTAATTTCTGATTTTTTACAGATTTCCCTGTCTTTACAGGCAGGGAAATTCTGATATAATTTATTATTGGAGGTAATTATCATGTATAATATTTTAACTCTGAATAAAATTGCCGCCTGCGGTACAGATTTATTCGACAAGTCCAGATATACTGTCGGCGATGCTGTTGAAAATCCGACTGGTATTCTGGTGCGTTCCGCTAAGATGCATGATTATGCATTCGGCTCTGAACTGCTGGCTATCGGCCGTGCAGGTGCAGGCACAAATAATATCCCTGTTGAAAAGTGTGCTGAACAGGGTATTGTCGTTTTCAATTCCCCTGGTGCAAATGCCAATGCTGTTAAGGAACTTGTTATTGCAGGTATTTTCCTTGCATCCCGTAAGGTGACTAAAGCTGTTGCATGGGCCGCTGACCTCAAGGACGGTGAAACCAATGTAGCCGCTCAGGTAGAAAAAGGCAAGAGCCAGTTCGGCGGTATCGAAGCTCTGGGCAAGACTCTCGGCATCATCGGCCTCGGCGCAATCGGTAAGAAAGTTGCTCAGGCAGCAAACGCACTCGGTATGACAGTCATCGGTACAGACCCGTTCCTCAGCGAAGAAGCCGCAAAAGAAATGGCTTCCTACTGCAAAGTAGTGGCTACAAAAGAAGAAGTTTATGCCGCTGCTGATTATATCACTCTGCACGTTCCGTGCAATGACCAGACAAAGGGCTTTGTCAATGCTGATGTCATCAATCAGATGAAAGACGGCGTGAGAATCCTGAACTTCGCACGTGCTGAACTCGTTAACGATGCTGACCTGAAAGCCGCTCTGACATCCGGAAAAGTAACTGCTTATGTCACCGACTTCCCGAATGCTGATACTGTCAACGTAGATGGAATCGTTGCTATCCCGCATCTGGGTGCATCTACAGAAGAATCCGAAGACAACTGTGCAATCATGGCCGCTAACGAACTGATTGACTACATCGAAAACGGCAACATCAAGAATTCTGTCAACTTCCCGAATGTTTCTGCTGATGCTGACAAGAAAGTCTGCGTACTGCATAAGGAAGGTGTCGAACTCAAGGGCACTGTTCTGGCAACAGGTGCAAAGAAGGGCTATGCTTATACCATTCTTGCCGGTGATGCTGATGCCGATGCTAACAAGGCAATCGAAGGCGTTATCCGCGTAAGAGTCATCGGCTGAGTCTGAAAGCTCTGTTTTTTTGAAAATCACAAAAGCCCCTGTCTGTCAAGATAGGGGCTTTTCTATGCGGAGGAAATATGCATTTCTTAGATATATTTTTTGATTCTGATTTTAAATTTTCGGATGATGAATTGTTAATGGAATTTTATGTTCGGACATTCTGGAAATATCGTCCGCTGTGCTGTCAGTTTTTCCAGAAAGGAAATGATATTTTTCTTTACTGGAATTATGATTTCGATTTTGATGAAATCATAGAAGCAGAAAAAAATTTTTCCGGAGAAAATGATTTGCTTTCTTATGCAGAAATGAAGAAATCGAAAGCTTTCTATGATTATCTGAATCAGATACATCCGCTGAAATCTGAAAAGCTCACAAGCGAGCAAGCGGAAACTGTCAGAAAATTATATCAGGAAAAACTTCCGGCTGTGGAAGATATGCCCAGAGGCTGTGACGGGCATTCTTATCTGATAAAAATTTACGGCGAATCTGTTCAGAAATATCATTCATGGTGTATCATGCCGGAACAATGGGCGGAACTGGCAAAGATAATTACATTTTCAATGAAAATTATTCAGCCTGAACCAATAGAACAATATCTTGCAAGCGGACTTGCCTGATTTTTCCACAATTAAACTGTTGAATGTTGAAAACTGAAATTTTGCTTGACAAAATACTGACAAATATGCTATGATAATAAAAACATACAGAAATCAGGTGAATCCTATGCAGATAGAGTTAACCAGTGCCGAAGCACTCATATTATTTGAACGGCTTTCCAGAATTCTGCATGATAAAGGGTCAGCAGAATTTCAGAATCAGGCGGAAGAACTGACAGCCGCATCCGTCCTCTGTCAGCTCGAAAGCAGTCTGACAGAACCGCTTTCTGAAAATTATACGGAACTTCTCAGAAAGGCAGAAAAGGATATTGTTGAAAACTATGGTGTTTAAGTCTCTGAACTATCTGCTGAAACGGAAAAAATATCGGCCTCATTTCGGGAAAGATGATATTATCATAGAAGATATTGTTCTGAATCCGGTGCATTTTCTGCCGGAGGGCGAATGGCGCGAAAATCAGGAGGCTGATTTCTGGATGGATGACAAATCTGATTTCTATCTTCTGACGTTATGCAACAGCGGAGAAAATTCCGTGACATTGGGTGAGGATGAAATCAACAAATACAGATATATCATCATTCGAGTGCCCGTGAAAGATATATCCCGAACGCTGAAAAATGTCATCCATGAACTGAAAAAATTTTCCTACGCAGAAAAGCTGACCCGAAAACAACAGACATATCCGTTTTTTATATCATCAGGAAAGGAGTGAATTCAATGCAGGCAGGTGTTTCCACAGCATGTATGTATCCGGAGCTTACCGAAGAAGTATTATATAATTATGCCGTCAACGGCATTTCCCATGTCGAGATATTTTTTAATTCCGACTGCGAACTGCATCCGACATTTACGGCGAATCTCAGAGACATCATGAACCGCTATGATATGACATGCCGGAGCGTGCATCCGTTCGCCTGTCCGATTGAACCGATGATGCTCTTTTCCAGATACGAACGCCGTGTGCATGATATGCTGGATTATTACAAGAAAACTTTTGAAGCCGGTCAGATGCTCGGTGCGGAATTTTTCGTTCTGCATGGAAATTATCAGAGCCTTGCTGTCGAACCGGATTTCTATTGTGAACGGTTCGCAAGACTGGCAGAATCCGCAAAGCCGTATGATATAACTGTTTTGCAGGAGAATGTCAGCCGGTGTCAGGCAGGGTCACTGCGGTTCATGCGCGAGATGATTAAGATACTCGGCAGTCAGGCAAAATTCGTACTCGACATCAAGCAGGCGGTCAGAGCCGGAGAATCGCCGATGAATATTCTGCATATACTGGGCAGTCACACCGCACATGTACATATCAGCGACCACAGCGAAAAGGGAGACTGTCTTCTTCTGGGAACGGGAGAATTCAGAATCCGGAGCTTTCTGGAAATTTTATATAATTATAATCCGGCATGTTCCGTTATGCTGGAACTGTACCGAGAGAATTTCCGAGGGATTTCCGATTTGGTCAGCAATTACAGGATGCTTGACAGAATGATTTCTGGCATTGAGAAAAAAGCTGAAAAATCAGCATTATCTTGACAGAAAAATCATATTCTGTTATAATAGAGCCAGAGGTGAGATTATGCGTTGTCCGTTTTGTCAGTATGAAGAATCCAAAGTGATTGACTCCCGTCCGGCGGAGGATAAAAAACGCCGGCGGAGAGAGTGCCTCAAATGCGGAAAAAGATTCACGACTTATGAGATTGTCGAACAGCCGATGAGAATTGTTGTCAAACGGGATGGTTCTCTTGAACCTTATGACAGAAACAAACTGCTTTCCGGAATTTATCATGCCATCAAGAAACGGCCTGTTTCCTACGCACAGGTGAATGAAATCGCTGACAGCGTGGAAGAAAAATATACAGGCGGATGGCACAGTCAGATGACTTCCGACCAGATTGGCGCAGTC
>JAFUWP010000004.1 GCA_017483405.1 Oscillospiraceae bacterium
ATGATGATGCATTCCGTCAGATTCAGCGAAATATCACCGGCAGTGATGATGCTGTCCTGCTGTTTTGACGGAGCTGTCAGATTCAGACGGCGGAGCTGGGCTTTGACTTTGGCGGAAACTTCCAGAGGCTCAAAAGGCTTTGTGATATAGTCATCCGCGCCCAAATCCATGCCAAGCACCCTGTCAGAAAGCGTTACTTTTGCGGAAATCACCATGACGGGAATATAGTTTTCCTGCTGACGGATATATTTGATAACCTGATAGCCATCAATTTTCGGCATCATGATGTCAACAATGGCAAGGTCTATGGAAACCCCTTTCAGGATTTCCATAGCCTGTGCGCCGTCATTGGCTTCAAATACGGTAACGCCGTCAGTTTCGAGATAGATTTTCAGCAGTCTGATGATTTCTTTTTCATCATCTGCAATTAAGATATTCGGCATTCTCTCACATCCTTATAAATTCCAGAAATTATAAAGCTGAAACATGATGATGAATGCAAAATAAGCAATCCCCAAGGCAGACCAGATAAACTGCTTGATTCTTGTACCGGTTTTCACGTCATCAGCCTTAATAGTATTATAGCATAAAATTCCGCCGTTTGCAAGAGAGGCAAAACCGATAATCAATGCCATAATTCCGGACACTGCTGTCCATGTCGGATTGACTGCGCCGATTATCATTGCAAATAACGCAAGAATAATGCTGGATACGGCATAAACACTCTGCTGAATGAAAATCTGCTTATCCGCAGAAGTATAGGATTTTTTCGCAAACAGCTTGACAAGAATTGTAATCAGACAGCCAATTCCAAAGAGAATAAAACCATAGGCGATTGCTGTACCTGCTGCACCAGATTTATTTTTTACATAGTCAGTTGACATCATTTCCAGTTTGTCATTATCGTAATACATAAACATGTTCATTCCATTATTCTGCATTATATACTGATGTTCAGCAATTTTATGAAGTTCTTCTTCTCCCATCTGAATACCGCATAACTTCAAAGAGTAAGTGCCGTTAGGATTTTTGCTCCACGGCATTAAACTGCCCATTGCAGACATGATTTTTGCCGCACCAGCTGTGATGGAACGCTTTGCACAATACATTCCGCTGATGTCTTCTGTATCAGATATATCTGCATCCTTGAATGCTTCTCTTTCCGTCACATCACCGAAAATAAGATTCGGAATCCCATAATTGAACATAGTTTCTCCGGCCTCGTTCGTCATGACAACAATGCCGAGACTGCTTTCAGGGTCAAATACCAGATTGCAGGAGCATCCGCCTGTATTTCCGCCGTGGCCTAATGTCTGTATTTTATATTCAGAAGTCCAGAGACCATGCGCATTCTTGATGATTTCAGAATCACCATAATAAGAAGTAGCTGTAAACATTTCTTCTCTGGTGGAATCGTTCTCGAATAACGGGCAGTCTTCCGCAACGAATGCCTGCGCGAATGCTGAAAAGTCTTCTAATGTGCCGGTTGCCGCACCTGCTGGGAATAACTGAATTCCGTAAAGGCATTCGCCATAGTCTTCTTTTTTATTCATCGTTATTGCATAGCAGTTAAGCTCATGACGTTTTTCAGCGACCCATGTATTATCAGCCATTTTCGGGTCAATGCAGGTATGATTCATTGCCAGCGGCTCGAAGATGTTTTCATTGACATAAGTGGCATAATCCATTCCGCTGGTCTGCTCCACGATGTAGGCGGCAAGAGCTGTTCCCCAGTTGGAATAGGCCGTATATTCTCCGGTATGATATGCCTGATAGCATTCACAAGCTTTTAATGCATCTTCGAGAGTATCATAAACTTCATCGGGAGAAGCTTCCTGATTTTCATAAAAACTCTCCTGAAATCCGGCATTATGGCTCATCAGATTCAGCATAGTTATTTTTTCATCGGGATATTGAATCTTTGTGAGAAAGCCATCGGGGAGATATTCCCGAATATCGGCATCAAGGTCAAGATTGCCGCGTTCCCACTGTTGCATCACGGAAGTCCATACAAGCAGTTTGGAACAACTGCCCCATTCGTAGACAGTTTCCTCATCGGCTTCGATTTGATTCTGCATATCCAACCAGCCGTAGTAACCGTTATAGATAACGCCCTCGCTGTCGAATACGCTTACTTCACAAGAGGCAAGACCTTCCTTATACTCCTCTATATAGCTGTCGATGCTGTTCCCTATTTCACTGTAGGCGATGCCGGACGGTGCTTTTTTCTGAGCACTGTCTGCGGACGCTGTCAGGGTTGCTCCGAAAGTGGATGCCGCGATAACTGCGGCGGCGATTGCTGAAATGATTTTCTTCATAAGAATCTCTCCTTTTGATTTATCTGATGAAT
>JAFUWP010000174.1 GCA_017483405.1 Oscillospiraceae bacterium
ATCGCCCATATATCCGGCGAAATTTTCCGGAAGTGTGGTTTCTGTCGTTTCCTGATTCTGGTTTCTGTCTCTTGGTGCGGCAGATGCCGACAGATTCAGCATACTGCCTGTCGCGAGCATCGCAAGTGAACAGATACCTGCAATTATTTTCTTCATACGCATAACAAATTTCCCCTTAAAAATAAATTTTGATATTCCTATTATAGCATAGTTTTTAAATTTTTTCAAGTGTTTTTTAAATTTTTTGTGAATTATTTTACAAAATCTTTTGCATCTCCCCTGTCGGTCACAACTTTATAGCCGATGCTTGCGGCGCGCCGTTCCGTACACTGCCGGCACTGCGCGGATTCATCCCCCGTGCAGATTTTATTATCATAAAGCATATACTTCTTTCTGACACTTGTCGGAGACAGATTCGGCATGATGACATTCGCGCCGGCCTGTAATCCCTTTTCCCGTCCCAGAGGATGTACCGTTCCGAGCGCGGTTGTCGCCGGAAGCAATACTTTCGGAAACAGCAATCTTAAAACAGATAATAATCGGAGTGTTAATTCTAACGTGCCGTTCTGCTCATCTCTGAAAGGCGTGTCCTGATGTGATAAAAATGGCCCTATGCCTATCATCTGAGGCTGTAACTTCTGTAAGAACCGCAAATCTTCAATGATATTATCAAGCGTCTGATGCGGACTCCCTACCATGATGCCAGCCCCTACCTGATACCCGATTTTTTTCAAATCAAACAAGCATCTCTGACGGTTCTGACAGCTCATTTCCGAGGGGTGCAGTGTTCCGTAATGTTCCGGATTCGCCGTTTCATGTCTCAGAAGATAACGCTCCGCTCCGGCCTGAAAATATGCCAGATAGCTTTCATAACTCTTTTCCCCGATGGAAAGCGTTATCGCACAGTCAGGATATTTCTGATGAATCCGCGATACTATCGAACAGACAACTTTATCCGTAAAATAAGGGTCTTCTCCGCCCTGCAAAACAAACGTCCGGAATCCCAGTTCATAACCCTCCTGACAGCATTCCAGAATTTCATCTTCCGTCAGGCGGTAGCGTGAAAGATTTCTGTTATCCCTGCGGATTCCGCAGTAATAACAGTTATTCTTACAATAATTTGTGAATTCAATCAATCCCCGAAGATAGACCTTATTTCCGTAATGCTCCCGCCGGACGGCATCAGCATTCTGTTTCAGTTCCTCGTCATAGTCTCCGCAGGAGAGTATGGTTCTGAATTCCTCATCCGTGAGATTCTGATTTTCCCGTAATTTCTGAATTAATTCTGACATGTATTCCAACTCCTTTTATAGATTCAGGATTTTATGCGCAAATCTGAGATATTCCGGCTTTGATTTCTGAATTCCGTCCGCCGTGAAGCGTTCGATATATTCTGCAATATCGGCAACATCATCCGAAACGGAAAGTTTCCGGCTGATTTCCTGTAGAAGTTCAAAATATTCCCGATTCTCCCAGTCATCCGGAATTTCTAAGAAAGCACTCAATTCTGCTGAAAGCTTTCGGAATTCAGCAAGCACGGATTCCGGCTCGCTGAAAAAGCCATCTGTCCAAGCATCATCTTCATCGGGAGTATAACGCTGAATCCAGAAACAGTGCGAAGGAAACTCTCTGAATCCTTCAAGCTTTAAATAATGTTGTTTTGCCTGTTCTGCATTTTCCTGACTGGTGTAGATGCCGAGTATCTTGATTTCTTCATAGCCGTTGATTTCATAGGCATGATATAATAAATACAAATTCTGATTCATAAAACATCACCTGTTCTGATTATACTGTATCTCTGCCGATTTGTCAAGAATTTATATTATTTCCATCATGATACTATGCGTTGACAGGATATAAAAAAATGCAGATTTCCTGAACGGAAACCTGCAATTTTTATCAAGTGCCGGCGGCGGGACTTGAACCCGCACGGTATCGCTACCAACGGATTTTGAGTCCGTCACGTCTGCCAATTCCATCACGCCGGCAATGATATTATTATATCATAACCGATGCGATTTGTCAAGTGATTTATGAAATTTTATTGATTTTTTTCCAGAGTTCATATTGTTCCTGAACTTTCCGTGCAAAGCGCGGATTCATCCGCTGTGCGGCAGGAATCAGCTTTTCATAGAAATTTCCGTACATGCCGCGAATGTCTTTCATGTCACGTTTGATATGACGCTTTGCCCATTTCCAGACTGTTTTTGCCTCCGGAATCTCGGCATTTATCAAATCAAGACAGCTTTCCAGAATGCTATCGAACAAATTTACGCCATAACAGTCGGATAAATCCATAGCAGAGAGAATTTCAAATTCCTGATATGCCTCTGAAAATCGTTTCTGTTCTATCAAAAATTCCATTAATTCATGATGTGCATAAATGATTTCCCACGGGACATTTTTCATTACCGCAAATTCTATGCATTTTCTTAATATCGGCTCATTATCGGCAGTTCTGCCGAGCTGTTCATTCCACCAGATGAGATTCCGGCAGTCGGATTTGTCTTTTATCACATATTCTGATTTTACAATATCCAGAAACTGCAAGGCATAATCTGTTTCACCGGTATCGTATGCAAGACTGAGACAGCGTTCTGCATTGAAATCCGGAAGTTCTTTCATTATCCGGCGGAATAAATCTGTTTCGCATTCATAACCGCAGTAACAGTCGAAATTCGCATTCTTGGCACGTTCAAACAGTTCCGGATAGTGATTTTCCGATACCGAAAGCAGAACTGTCAGAATCTTGACAGCTTCACTGACTCCCTGAAAACTATTCGTTTCGAGATTCTGACATTCTTCCTCAAACAGCCGGAGCAGAACTTCTTCCGGTACATCTTTATGATAATATAAAATATAACAACATAATTTCAGCCTGTCTGTGCTCTGCATATCGTAAGTACCGTAAGTTTCGTGATGCCCTTCCTTCCAGCAGACTGCTGAAAAATCTCCGCTCACGGCCTGATTATAGTATTTTTCCCAGCCGGACAGCATCTGCTTTAACAAATCCTGATATATCATGAAAACAGCTCCTTTTCAGTATGATAACAAAATTATAGCATCATCCGGAACATTTTTCAAGCAGTTCCGAAAAATATTTGTAATTCTCCCGAAAATATGCTATAATATATCCGAGGTGATTGTATGCATGAAGAATTTAACCCTGAAATACATATCTGCAAATTTGGCTTTCTGTCCTTCGGCTTTAAAGAAAATTATAAAATTCTTGGAAATCTGTATCTGATGGAAATCAGCTTTGTGTTTCCGAAAGAATCGTTCGGTTTCCGGATTCAGCCGGAACAGCTGGAAACCCTTCTGCCCCTGATTCGCTGGGAGGATTTTAAACAGCTCCGCAATCAGAAAACAACTTGTCAGCATGGCTATCGGGATGAATACTTTTTTCAATTCTGGTGTTTATCAGAATCCGGCTATCCGCTGATTCGGGAAAGAGTGGACGAATTTTTCAATCTTCCGCATGAAAAGCTTCTGGACTGGATAAGACAAAATTTTGCCGATAACAAAAAAATCAGAAAAAAACAAATGCTCTGGTGAAATGAAAAATGCCTGACTTTCCGTAACTGTCAGGCATTTTATAGTTATCAGGCCGCTTTCGGAATGGCATGGATTTTCTTCGGCAGAGATGTCATCGCATAGACAGATGCCGAAATCAGGAGCACATCCGCAAGCACCCATGCGAACGGACTCGCCAGACAGATTCCGGTAAAGCCCCAGTTTCTGACCATGAACCATGCCGCAAAGATTCTCGCGATAAGTTCGAGAATTCCGGCACTCATCGGCAGGAAACTGTAGCCCATCCCCTGAAGGGAATTTCTCAGAACGAACAGCACCGCCAGAACCGGATAGAATAATCCGCTGATTCGCAGATACTTGACAGCATAATTCATGATGGAGAAAAATGCTGTTTCTTTTGTGGACACAAATAAGTAAACAAAATATTTCCCTAAGAAGAATGAAAATGCATACGCAAAACATGCATAGCATACAGATACTATCAGGCTTTTTTTCAGGCCTTCCTGAATTCTGTCAATCCGCCGTGCGCCGAGATTCTGTCCGCAGTAAGTCGCCATCGTGATGCCGAGCGATTCCATAGGCCCTCCGACAACATTCTGAATCTTCTGAGCGGCTGTCACACTCGCGATAACTGTCGCACCAAAACCGTTAATCGCCGTCTGCATGATAATTGTGCCGATACCCGTAATACTGAACTGAAATGCCATCGGCAGACTGATTCCGCAGAGCTGACTGCATTTTTCAGCTTTCAGGGCAAATTCATCTTTCTCGAATTTCAGAACCGGAAAACGCTTGTGCATGAAGTATAAACAGAATAATGCAGAGATTCCCTGCGCGATGACAGTCGCCAGTGCCGCACCTGCCGTTCCCATATATGGAATCATCGCGAAATCAAGTCCGATATTCAATACCGATGATACTGCCAGAAATACCAGCGGTGTTACACTGTCCCCCATCGCCCGAAGAAATCCGGCTAAGAGGTTATATAATACTGTCGCCGTCAGTCCGGCAAAGATAACAGTCAGATAACGCTGGGCATTGTCGATGATTTCCGGCGGAGTCTGCATCAGTTCCAGAATCGGCCGGCAGAATATCACCGTCACTACCGTCAGAATCAGGCTGACGATGCCTGAAATATATGCCGCATTCATCATGAAACGGCGCATCTCTTTTATATCATTCGCGCCGTATCTCTGCGCGACCGGAATTGAAAGTCCGGTACATAAGCCTATCGCAAAGCCGACAACCAGAAAACATACTGCTCCGGTCGAACCGATAGCCGCCAGAGCATCCGAATTCATACATCTGCCGACAATTGCCGTATCCGCCAGATTGTAAAACTGCTGTAAGACATTTCCTGCCACCATAGGCAGACAGAATTTCAGAATCAGGGAAAGAGGCTTGCCTTGTGTCATATCTTTTGTCATAGAAATTCTCCTTTTGTAGTATTTATCAGAAATACAGTATAGCACAATCCTGCGCACTTTGCAAGATGGGAAAATGACGGTTTTATTTTCCTTTTTTGATATGATTTTAGACAAATTTTAAAATTCACTTGCTTTTTGACTCGGAATGTGTTATAATAAATTATGTATAAGCAATCCAATAACAGAAAAGAGGCTGTATTTCCATGAAAGACGGTTTTGTGAAAATCGCATGTGCTACCCCTGAACTCAAAGTTGCTGACTGTGACTTCAATACGGATAAGATGATTGAACTGATTCAGAATGCCTGTGACAGAGGTGTCAAGATTATCTGTTTTCCGGAACTTTCCATCACGGGCTATACCTGCGGAGATTTGTTCCTGCAAAATGCCCTGATTCGTTCCGCAGCAGAAAATCTGATTCGTCTGACAGAAACAATCAAAAATCTGGATATTGTTGCTATTGTCGGACTGCCTGTCGAATATCAGAATAAATTATACAACTGTGCGGCAGTGGTATTTCACGGCGAGATTCTGGGGCTTGTTCCGAAAACGCATATCCCGAACTACGGCGAATTCTACGAAATGCGTCATTTCACAAGTGCGCCGTCTGAAAGCTTTACGATGAATTTCGGCAACTATACCCCTCTGTTCGGAACAGCGCAGACTTTCCGGTTTAACTGGCTTACGGATATTGAGTTTGGCATTGAAATCTGTGAAGATTTATGGACAGCGGACACACCCTCTGTGAAATTAGCGCAGAACGGCGCAAATCTGATATTCAATCTCTCGGCAAGTGATGAAATTATCGGAAAAGCGGACTATCGGAGAACTATCATCAAGGCGAAATCTAGCAGTCTGCTGTGCGCCTATGCCTATGCGGATGCAGGTGTCGGCGAATCCACGCAGGATATGACCTTTGCAGGGCATAATATCATTGCGGAAAACGGCTCGGTCTTAGCAGAATCCAAATTATTTGAATCCGGCCTGACTGTTGCGGATATTGATGTCAGCCGTCTGGCTTCGGAAAAGCGCAGAATGAACACATTCAAATCCGGATTCAATGAGGAATTCTATGTACACGGCATTGATATGCCCACAGAAGAAACCAAACTGGAAAGATATATCTCTCCCCTGCCGTTCGTGCCGTCTGACAGAGTTGTTCTTGACGGAAGATGCGAAGAAATTCTCAAGATTCAGGCTGTCGGCCTTGCGACAAGATTAAAGCATATCGGCTGTAAAAATGCGGTTGTGGGATTATCCGGCGGACTGGATTCCACACTCGCACTGATTGTTATGACTCATGCATTCGATATGCTCGGCCTTGACCGCTCCGGCATCTTAACCATTACAATGCCCTGTTTCGGCACAACTGACCGCACCTATACAAATGCCTGCCGTCTGGCAGAGGCCTACGGCGCAACTCTCAAGGAAATTGATATTAAAGCAAGCGTCCGTCAGCATTTTCAGGACATCGGTCAGGATGAAGCTAATCATGATGTCGTCTACGAAAACAGTCAGGCACGTGAAAGAACGCAGATTCTCATGGATATGGCATATCAGTGCAATGGCATCGTCATCGGTACGGGTGACCTGTCCGAACTCGCTCTCGGATGGGCAACCTATAACGGCGACCATATCAGCATGTATGCCGTCAATGCCTCTGTTCCGAAAACACTTGTCAGATATTTGGTTGCTTATGAAGCAGGCCACACTGAAACTTCCCTCAGTGCTGTCCTGAAAGATATTCTCGATACACCCGTCAGTCCGGAACTGCTCCCCCCTGATGAAACCGGAAACATCGCCCAGAAAACAGAAGATTTAGTCGGCCCTTACGAACTGCATGATTTCTTCCTGTATTACATGCTCCGTTTCGGATTTATGCCGTCTAAAATTTTCCGCATGGCGAAACATGCCTTTGCCGGAAAATATTCTGATGAAATTATCCTGAAATGGCAGAAAAAATTCTACTGGCGATTCTTTTCTCAGCATTTCAAGCGTTCCTGCCTGCCGGACGCACCTAAAGTCGGAAGTGTGACACTTTCGCCGAGAGGTGATTTCCGTATGCCGAGTGATGCCTGTGCCAATATCTGGCTCAGAGAACTCGAAAAAATGCAAATCTGAAAAATCAAGAAAGGAAGGTGTTCCTCCATTGGGAGACAAGAAGAACAAAAAGAAAAATTACTATCTGGTGGATTATGAAAATGTCCATAAAGCCGGTCTCAACGGCATCGAAGAACTCAAAAGCACGGATACGGTGATTATCTTCTACAGTGCCAATGCCGATTCCCTGTCGTTTGAACTGCATCATTATCTCGGACAATCCAAAGCCAAAGTAGATTATATCAAAGTAGATACCGAAGGCAAAAATGCTCTGGATTTTCAGCTTTCATCCTACATCGGCTACCTGATAGGCAAAGATGAACACTGCAAATGCTTTATCGTCAGCAATGATAAGGGCTATCACAATGTACGGGATTTCTGGCTGAAACGGGATGCCAAAATCCGGATGATTCCCTGCATCAAGAGTCAGACGAATAATGCCATCATCAAGAAAAATGAACTGCTCGAAGCCCTCAGAGAACTGCCTCTTTCCGCAGAGGAAAAAGAAGAAGCCGCCGAAATCGTCCGGAAACATATCAAAGTCGGTGCGCCGCAGTTATCTCAGCTCAAGATTAATATCAACAACGAATTAATTCACGCATTCGGAACGGATAAGACCAAACTGATTTATTACGTTGTCAAGCCGTTAATCAAATAAGAATACATCAGGGGAAAAATACCATATTCCGGCAGAGTATGCATCAGCAGAACAGAAATGACCGGAAACATCAGAAATTTTTCCTTTTCATCAGAAACAGGAATTGTTACCTGTTTCTGATGAAAACCTGAGTTCTCCAAAAACTGATAACAGAAATCTGCTGTCAGTTTTTGAAGAATTCCCAGAAATCATAAGGAGGATTTTTTATATGAAACGCTATTTTCTGGTAGATTTTGAACATTTACAGCATCCCAATATCTGTCTGAACGGAATCGAAAACCTGACGGAAAATGATACTGTTTATATTCTGTTTTCCGGTGAGGAAGCCGGTGTCAGTTTCTCCATGATGGAGAAAATCAATGCATCTCAAGCCCAGATTTTCCGGAAATCCGTCAGCAAGGATGTGAATGAAGATGCTATGCAGTATGCTGTCGGTTTCTATATGGGCTATATCCGCGGAAAAGAAGAAGATAAAAGCTATGCACTCGCTGTCATCTCCGATGAAAAATTCGGTTTTCTGCCGAAGCTCGAAGATGTGAATCTGTATGCCTGCCAAACTATCTCGAAGGCCGTTTCTGTCATGCCTCAGTATGAAGGCACGGAACAGAAAGTCAATTCCGAATGGGAAAAGAAATTTTCCGAAATCATGGAAGGCCTCGACATCGGCAAGGGCATCGAAACCGAAGTTCACAAGACTCTCAAAAAGGCAAGAGAAACTGCTGATACTATCGCCCGCGCCGCCTATACACAGGCAAAGGTGAATGACTTATTCAAGGGACTGCCGCAGGATTTGGCCGATTCCGTCTATACGGCTCTGAAACCTCTGCTCGACCCTGATAATGATTCTAAAGACAATAACAAAGATAACAAATAATAATTATATTATATAAAGGAGTTTAATTATGACTTACAAAGAAAGCTTTATTCAGTTCATGGTGGAATGCGGTGTGCTCACCTTCGGAGAATTCACCCTCAAAAGCGGCAGAATCGCCCCTTACTTCATCAACTGCGGAAACTACAAAACAGGCGGTCAGCTCGCAAAGCTCGGCGAATACTATGCAGAATGTATTCATGATAACAATCTCCCTGTTGAAACGCTGTTCGGCCCTGCTTATAAGGGAATTCCGCTGGCTGTTTCCACAGTAACGGCATTATATAACAAATTCGGCATTGATATTTCTTACTGTTTCGACAGAAAAGAAGTCAAGGACCACGGCGAAGGCGGCATGTTTGTCGGCAAAGTCCTCAAAGATAATGAAAAAGTCATCATCATTGATGATGTCATGACTTCCGGCAAGGCTCTGCGCGAATCCCTCCCGAAGCTCAAATCCGCGGCTGATGTCAATGTCACTGGTATGGTCATCACCGTTGACCGCATGGAAAAAGGCACTGGCGAACTCTCCGCCGTGCAGGAAGTCAAGCAGGAATTCGGCATTACCGTCTATCCGATTGTTACCATGCAGGATATTATCGATGCAATTAAGAACGGCATCGTTGACGGCAAGGAATATCTCGATAAAATGCTCGCCTATCGCGAACAGTATGGTGTGAAATAAAGATGTGCTGACCCTTATCATCGAAATTCTGTATACGATGCTTATGCTCACCGGAACAGGCCTTTTGTCTCTGGTGGCATGGCACAGTTTCAGAAACTTTATTTCTGATTTTAAAGTCTATCGGAAAGGAACGGCATTTCAGGGTATCTGTTCTGGACTGATTCAGCGCGGAAAAGAAAAAACTACCTATTTGCAGGTATCTTGGACAGAAGATAATCTGGAACATTCCGATGAATATCTTGCCTTATCCAAACCGAAAGATTTCCCCTACCCGATGAAAGTTTACCGTCTGGACGGAAATACCTGTCTCGGCATGTACAGTTTGATTTATGATGTTTTCTGGTTTCTGATATATTTCATGGCCGGAGCAGTTTCTCTGATTTCGGTTATCCAGCATCTGTGGGAATATCTGAATCTGTAACAAGCAATCCGCTGTGTTCTGCACAGCGGATTTTTTCTTTCCGGCAGGTGCAGGAAATTACTATAATTATCAAGAAATTGCTATACTTTTGATAAAAATCATGCTATAATCAGAAAAAACATACTGAAAGAGGCGGTTATTATGCTGAATCTGAAACAAAAAGGTTTTTACAAAGGTGTCAATCTCGGCGGATGGTTTTCACAGTGCGACTACAGTGCCGAACGGATGAATTATTTCATTACAGAACAGGATTTTCAAAAAATTGCCTCATGGGGTGCTGACCATGTCAGAATCCCCGTAGATTATAATGTTCTGGAACTCGATGACGGTTTCTCCCGAATTGATAATGCTATCCGTCTGGGGCAGAAATACGGCCTGAATACCGTGCTCGACCTGCACAAAACTGCTGGTTTTTCATTCGATACCTACGGCGAAAATGAACACGGCTTCTTTGAGGATGATGCCTATCAGGAACAGTTCTATCAGCTCTGGGAACGCTTTGCCCAGCGTTATGCCGGTCAGCCCGTAGCATTTGAACTCCTGAACGAAGTTACTGATAAGGAATTTCTTCCGGCATGGAACAGAATCGCATCTGCCTGTATCCGGAGAATCCGCAAATTTGCACCCGAAAATCTGATTCTTGTCGGCAGTTATGAAAATAACAGCGCAAAAACAGTACAGTATCTCGATATTCCTGATGATGATAATCTTGTCTATAACATGCATTGCTATGAACCTCTGAAATTTACTCATCAGGGGGCTTACTGGACGGATGCCATCAATCCGGAACAGAGATTTCCGTTTTCGGAAAGCAATATCACTCCCGAATATTTCGAGAATCTGTTCGCCTCTGCCATCGACAAGGCGGAAAAGCATCATACTGTCCTGTACTGCGGTGAATACGGCGTGATTGAC
>JAFUWP010000175.1 GCA_017483405.1 Oscillospiraceae bacterium
AGTATTGCCGAGCATTTTGGAGAGTCTGGTTTCCCAATCTTCCACGGCTTTTTTAATGACATGTTCATTTTTTTCGGCAGGGTCAAAATCCAGTTTGAGGATTTCAAAATAGTTCACAATATCACGCGCCTTCCGCTCAGCTTTCTATATTTATGCCGATGTTATTCCTCATCGGTAGCTCTCCACGTAGCAGTGGGTTTTCTTTTGCCGGAATTTTTCTGTTTTCCTTCTTTTCCGCCGATTTCCTGTGCAATTGAGCCGAAACTTCGTACAAGCTTATCCTGTGAAGTCATGATGGATTTAATATTTCCGTTACTGATGCTCTTAAGAAATTTTTCATCCGCACTGCCGAAACCGACACCGACAATATCAATTCCCATCTGATGGCATTCTTTTGCCGCCTGAATTGCCCTGTCCTGATAAGACCAGACACCATCCGCCAGAACAATTCCGATTTTTCGGCCTTTGCAGTTGCTCAGGCTTTTCTTGATTTCACGAAACGGATGCGCGCCGTTGCCGTAGCCGTTTCTTCCGACAGAAACGCTCTGAATTTTATTTTCCAGAACATGGGCGGAATCTGTCGGGAGTTCTATAATTTCGGATGCATCGGAAACTGTGATGATTCCTACTTTGGAACTGCCGGAATAATCCTGAAGTTGCTGTACAAAATGCATCATCGCTTTTTTGGCATTATTGATAGGACTGCCGGCCATACTGCCGGAAACATCAATTGCCATCATAACGGAAACGGGTTCATGTACGGAAGGCATATCTTTCTGGTCGATAGGCTTTCCATATTTTTCAATATCCGGAGGCAAATCCATTTTCTGAATCGGGAGGTCATAATCATCATCTTCCTGTCTGACCTGTACATGTACCATACCATTTGCATCATAACTGTACTGAATCCGGATGAGTGTAGGATTTTTATCGGGATTATGCCGGATACCGCTGGCAACATAACGGCAGTTGCCGACAATTTTCGCACGGAGTGGCGGTTCTGTCCCCTGTAACATGAAAATATCGAGAGTATTATCCTTATCCGGCGAAGTGTAGAAATGGAATGATTCGGCATATTTGACCGGAATCACCTGATTCGCCGGAATAATTGTCTTGTTGATATAAGCAGTACTTTCCTTATTGACGGCAAGGACTCCGAGGGCATGTGCCACGACATCTTCTGAGAAAACCTGCAATGCGCCGGAAGTTCCCTTTCCGGAAGGCGGTGCGGCAGAGAGTGCAGGATTGGCATCAGGTGTTTTTTTCCGGAAAATGGGCGCGGAAAAGAGAGATTTTTTCTGTTCCGTTTCCGGTTCTTCTTCCGTGACGGAAAGTACATGATATTTCGGTTTCGGCAGATTCACCTGAATCGCCGCGCCGATGGCAACGGCTTCATCCGGATTGACTTTGCACAGCGGTTTCTTATGAATAATCTTTTCCAGAAATTCCGAAACCTGCGGCATTCTGGTAGAACCGCCTACTAAAAGCACATCAGTGACATCATTCCAGCTATAGTGACAATCTTCCAGCATTTTAGCGCACAGAGATTTGGTCTGTTCCAGAAGTGCGCTTGTTTTCTGTTCAAACTCATCACGGGTGATTTCGACTTCATATCTTCCATAATCCGGCACGTTGATTTTGACGGTATATTTCGTCATGTCTGTCAGTTTGCGCTTGACAGTTTCGGCCATCTGGGCGATAACATATTTCATCTGGGCATCTTCTTTCAGGTCGATGCCTGTCCCTTCACGGATTTTTTCCATCAGGATTTTCTGTAATTCGTTATCCCAGTCTTTTCCGCCGAGCTTGTGATTTCCGAGCGTTCCGACT
>JAFUWP010000176.1 GCA_017483405.1 Oscillospiraceae bacterium
CGGAGCAGGCAGAGTTTTCACCGGAAATCTGAACCAGCCCAGATAATCAGAAACGGCTAATTCCTGAATCGAAACTTCACCGCATCCGGCATACTGTGCTGTCATGCCGGAAGGAATTTCGAGCGGTTCTTCGGCAGTCATAGCACTCTGCACGATTCGGGCATCATCCTGAACGAAATTCATCGCCGTTCCGAGGCGAAACCGCAGAAACGGCACAGGGAGACGGCCTTCCGCCGTCAGTGTGACTTTCGCGGTGAAATGCCGTCCTTTTGCCAGATAAGCAGGCGCATCGAGCTTTGCCGTGATATGCCGGCAGGCGCGGTAACTTAGCAGGACGGAAATCAGCGGCGCAAGCAGCAGAAAGCTCCATACGACAACACCAATATCACCATCAAGATAGTTTGTGAATGCGTAGGCCATGCCGAACATCATCAGCAGGCCGAAATAAAGTTTAGAATGTTCCAGCAGGGCAGAGATTCTTTTCATAGCAGAAAAACCTCAGGATTCCGGCGGAACGGGGAGCGTTTCCAGAAGATGCTGTATCAGTGCTTCCGGAGTGCCCAGACTGTTCCGGCCTTTCGGAGAAAGCAGAATTCTGTGTGCCAGTACAGGAACGGCAAGTTCCTTGACATCATCCGGCGTTGCGAAACTTCTGCCGTGAACGAATGCCGCCGCACGGACAGCACGATAACAGGCGATACTGCCTCGCGGACTCACGCCGAGGGCTGACATGTCGCTTTCTCTGGTAGCCCTGACAAGCGCAAGAATATAATTTCTGACAGAATCAGAAACCTGAACTGCATTGACTTTCTGTTGCAGAGCGGTGACTTCCTGTGTAGAAATCACGGCTTCGGAAATATTAGAGATGGGATTGCCTTCGCCATTGCGTTCGAGAATGGCAAGTTCTTCCTGCAAAGTCGGATAACCCATAGAGATTTTCATAAAGAATCTGTCCATCTGGGCTTCCGGCAGATGATAAGTACCATAAGTTTCCACAGGGTTCTGCGTAGCGATAACCATAAACGGAGAAGGCAGAAGATGGGTTTGTCCGTCAAGGCTTATCTGATGTTCCTCCATGATTTCGAGCAGTGCTGACTGTACTTTAGGGGAGGCGCGGTTGATTTCGTCAGCAAGCAGAAAATTACAGACGGCCGCACCGGCACGGTATTCCAGAGAGCCGTCTTTCTGATTGACAACAGAATAGCCTGTAATATCAGAAGGCATAATATCGGGAGTCAGCTGAATTCGATGAAATTCGCCGCCGACCGAACGGGAAAGCGCGGCCGCCAGCTGAGTTTTGCCGACACCAGGCACATCCTCCAGCAGAACATGACCGCCGCACAGCATGGAGATAATCGCTTGCAGAACGGTTTCGTTCTTCCCGATGATGACTTTGCCTACACTTTGTAAAATATCCTGTACGTCTTTTTGCATATTGAGAAATTCCTCCTTTTTTTATATTATAGCACAAAATTTCAGATTTGTACAGTGAATTTTCATAAAAAAATGAATTTTTTTTGAATTTTTTCAAAAAATTTTCTGAATTTAAAAATCATTCCCGACAGCCGTTTCCGCATCGGGATTACGGATGGGAATCTGTTCCGCCAGAGGCAGAATCCGATTGAGTGCATCAGTATAATTGCCATCTATCAGGTCACGGGATGCACCCGAAAGCAGAACGGAAATATCCTCCTGTGTCATATACTCCTGACAGATTCCGGATGTGAAAATATAATCCTGATTGGTATCATTATTGAGTAAGACAAGAAAACCATCCGGATTTTCTGCATCCGCAGCGGCCTGATAGTACTGTACTGCAAATTGTTCCGGCGTAAGGCCGTTCAGATTATCCGTGATGACAAGAAAGGCATTTATCAGCCGGCTGGAGGCAATCCATTCCAGATAGGCATTATGCAGAGAAAGTGAATCTTCCGTCAGAGCCGAGCATTCATCATAGATATGCTGATTTTCCGAATTTCTGAATAAAGAAGCACGTTCTTCAATAGAGAGGGGTTCTGTTTCCGCGATGGTTTCCTTCACGGCGGAAATCTGTCCGGAAACAGGTTCGGATTTATGACATCCGGTGAGTAAAAATGCTGAAAGAAAAAATATCCAGAAATATTTCCGCATAGTTCCTCCTTACTGCACGGGCGCGGAATAGACAGTATCTTTCAGCACCTGTATATTGGCATTGAAATCGACCTGAAGTACGGACTGGCCGTCAATATCGGCCGGAGTGTAAGTACCATCAGCAGGAATCTGTATCTGAGCGATGTCATATTGCATCGCGAACGGTACGCGCAGAGACAGAAAATATAATTCCGCATCGGACATATTCGTTCCCAGATGGGGCATAGCAGAAGAAATCAGTTCCGGAACGGCGGTGACGGCTTTGGATTTGGCATTTTGCAGGAGCTGGGTCATGACTTCGCGCTGACGGGAAGTCCGTTCAAAGTCCGCATTTCCGACATAGCGGATTCTTGCGTAAGAAAGTGCCTGTTTGCCGTTCAGGATGTAAGTGCCGCCTTTTTCGATAAAATCAGATAACGGGTCATCACCGGCGAGGGCATTCACTTCGCTCTGTAAAATCACATTCAGTGCCTGCGCTTCGGCATCGGAAAGATTGATTTTCACACCGCCGAACGCATCAATAATACCGGCAAATCCCATAAAGCTGACAACACAGTAATCATCAATGCTGACCTGATAATTCTGTTCGAGGGTATCCATCAGCAGTTCTGCACCGCCGAGCGAATAGGCCGCATTGAGCTTGTTATAGCCATGATTCGGAATATCCACATAAGCATCACGCATAAAAGAAGTCAGATAGATATTCTGCGTTCTGGAATTGAGTGACAGCAGAATCATCGTATCGGAACGGCCGCGTTCCGAGCCGACATCGCGGGCATCCGTGCCGATAAGCAGAACGCTCCGCACATAACCTGCATCGAGCGTTCCGGAAGTCACCGTGCGTTCTTCTCTGGGGAGCTTTTCGAGCTGACGGATGAGCAGAAACGCGATGGCTGAATAAATCGCGAAAATAATCACTGCCAGAATAAAAATATGCCGGATAATACTTTTCAAGAAACCGCCTCCGTGAGAATGGGAATGTGTTTTTCTGGATGATTTTTTATGCTGATTCTGGGAAGTCTGTTTTTTAGGAGTATCTGTATGATGCGTATTTGATTTTCTGGTTTTTTTAGAAGTATCCGGATTGGTATTTTTATGCTGTTTTTTAGAAGAATGATGACTGCTTCGGGGGCGGTCATATTCTTCATAAGCACCGTAATCGAAATCATCTTCGGAAGAAACGTCCTGACCGGAATCATTTCTTTCCGGCGCGGAAGGGATGACGATTTCCTGTGTCTGGAATTCATCGGAAGTTCCGGCATGTTTGGGAATCCTGAATTCCTGCGTATGTACCGGAGCGGAAGTCTGTTCCGGTTTTTCGACACGTTTCAGAGGCGGAAGCTGTTCCCGATAGTAATCATAAGCATCTTCGGGGAACTGTCTGGGACGGGGCAAATCGGAATTCTGTCTGTTTTCAGGAGTATCGCTCATGATGATTTTCCTCCTTTCAGAACATCCGGCGGATATTCACGCACAGAATTGTGATAAAAGAAATCGCACACTGAAGAATAATCATCCAGCCTGGGGTAACGCCCACATGCAGAAGGGATTCCATCAGCACCAGCACAAGACCAATCAGAATGCTGACAGCTTGCAGAAAGATGCCGGCAGTGGCGGCATTTCTGACGACTTTGGAACAGGCAATCAGGCGCATCACGTTGCTGAAACTGTTCGTACAGGCGACAGAGGCACTCATTTCCTTGACGGGAGCGGTTTCCGCGCGGTAGATTTCCTGCATCTTGGAGGGGATGATTTTAATCATTTCCTGCGGAATCTCGAATAATGCGGCAATTCTGTAGAGCGTGATAATCGGGTCAACGCTGTGGATAATCAGGCACATATCACGTTTCATAGCCTGCTGAACCCAGAACTTGACAACTTTATCCGCCTGAAGTTCCACGACAAAAAGCGCAGAAAGATTTCCGGAGATAGAGAGATAGACAGCCTCTCTGTCTTCTCCGGTGAGTTCGGCTTCTTTGGTTTTGGAGGGAACACCCTCAATGCGATGGCTAATCATAAGTTCACGGTTTCCGAGCAGAACTCTTTGATTATGAATCCATCCGCACAGGCCAAGACCATCTTCACAGACATAATTCTCGATGGGATAAAGACGCTGTTCCTTACCCTGCAACACTTCGTTGAAGATGTGGCTGAATGCACTGCCGGCATAACGGGCAAGGCTTGCCGCCGCGAGCAGAGTTTCTTCGGTCTTGACGTTGGAATACATCTTGACACCGCGGAGCTGAATTGCACCTTCCGGAAACATTGCGGAGGCATCGAGCATCACGGAATTGGTATCATAGAAATCATCTACACTCTGATAGCCGAGAAGAAGTGCGCCGAATTTTGAAAGTTTCTGAGATGCCTTGAATAACGGCAGATTCACCGCGAAAGTGATTGCCGCACATCCTGATGCGACAGAAAACATGGAGAATAATCCCAGAAAATAACCGATGCCGCCGCCTTTAAAGAGTGTCAGTACAATTGAGGCAACCAGCGAGAAAATACAGCTTGCCGGTGCGGCATAATAGCTGAAATGGTCAGCTAAATCGGCAGAATAAGTATATTTGCGGAAATCTTTCAGGGAATCGGTTTTCCGCAGAGCGGCCGTTACAGGAAAATCATTCATCACGCCTCTTGCAAGGGCTTCGGCATTGCTTTCGTTTTCGATGATGTGCAGACCGCAGTATTCAGAATTTGTACTGACGGCTTTGAGATTGATTTCTTCACGGTCGATGATTAACAGTTTCCCGATGGTATGCAGAAGCAGAATAAAAATCGCACACGGCATGAAATGGCTTGCCAGTCCGTTATGCTGAATACCGAAGATGCCGAAAAAAGAATCGAGCATACACGAGAGCCATGCAACTGCCGCGAGACG
>JAFUWP010000177.1 GCA_017483405.1 Oscillospiraceae bacterium
AAGATATTTTGCGCCTGAAAAACTATGGTCAATTTCTCCTCTGCGTTTTTTAATTCTTTCATAAAGATAATCCTGAAAAACATCCGTCAATTTTCCGGCATCATGCAGTAAGCCCTGCAACGCTCCGATATGCTCTGCTGTAAGGCAGGAAGCATATTTTTCACATAACTCTGACACATTTCTGCAATGTTCGCGAACAGTCTGTTCAATATTATTTTCCTTTCTGATATGCGCTGTCATCAAATTATTTTGTTCAGACATTTTTACTCCTTACCTTCCCGTTTATATTCAACATGATTTCTCATCGGTTTTACTGCGATACTCCGGATTTTATTATAACACAAATTCCGAGTAAAATCAAGATGATTTCAGAAAATTAATTGAGTTAAATTTATATATCTTACATTAATTTTTCGTAAAATTTCTATGAATTTTATTGACATTTTCGGATATGTTAGTTATAATATAATTATAATAGAAATTAATGAGGAGGGAAAGACATGGATAAATCAGGATATGTACAGCCGGTTGTAGAGTTTGCAGTCCGCGGAAGATATGCTCTGTTTTCTGATATTCTCACACGGGCAGGCGGTGAGAAGATGACATACCCTATTCCTACGTACGAAGCCCTGAAAGGCGTAATTCACAGCGTTTACTGGAAACCAACTATAATTTGGATTATAGATGACGTGCGCATCATGAACCCTATCCGCATCACCCGAAAAGGAATGCGTCCTGTTAAATACGGCGGTGGTAATGATTTGGCTTATTATACTTATCTTGAAGATGTCTATTATCAGGTGCGGGCGCATTTTGAACGAAATCCGAATCGTCCGGAACTGAAAGAAGATTATATCGTGAAAAAACATTACGAAATCGCTCAGCGTATGATAGAGCGAGGCGGCAGACGGGATATTTTTCTCGGCACTCGTGAATGTCAGGCGTATGTAGAACCTTGTGTGTTCGGGGAAAGTTCCGGCGCGTATGACCACTGCGGAACAATTCCTTACGGATTGATGGAACACGGAATCACCTATGCAGATGAAGCCATTCGTCATTGCGATAAAGGAAAAATGACACTTCGTCTCTGGCAGCCGGTTATGGAAAACGGATACATTCATTTTGTCCGACCGGAGAGCTGTACCATTACCAGACATATCAAAGATATGGAAATCAAGCCGTTTGGTGAAGAAAATTTCACTGGTCTTTCGGAATTCGATGGAGGCGAAACGAATGAGCTGGACAAATGAACTGTATCAGATTTATGAACTTAATTATCAGAGAGCTTATGATGATAATGAACCTGTTATGCTTCCGGTATCACATTCCACAGCCAATGCTCAGATTGAAATCACAATTGATATGCACGGCAATTTTAAAAATGCATCATCAGTAGATAAAGATAAGGCAGTGACAATCATTCCTGTAACAGAGGATTCCGATGGAAGAAGCAGTAATATCTGTCCTCATCCTTTGGCAGATAAACTCGAATACATCGCCGGAGATTATGCACAATTTATGGGCAAAAAATTTTCCAAATATTTCAATGTTTATATGAATCAGCTCCAAACATGGGCGGAAAGTGAAAATTCTCATCCGGCAGTTTGTGCAGTGTATGACTATCTGAAAAAAACTGAACTGATGCAAGACCTCATCAAAAGTAATATTCTGAAACTGAATGACCAGACCGGAAAACTGCTTGAAAAAACAAAAATTTCCGGCATTGCTCAGGAAGATGCTTTTGTTCGGTTTATCGTTCTCTATGATGATTTACGGCACGAAACAAGAACATGGCTCGATACTTCTCTGTATGAAAGCTTTATTAAGTTTAACAGCGGTCAAGTGGGGAATATACAGTTATGCTATGCAACCGGAAAAGTACTTCCAGTTACTTACAAGCATCCTTCTAAAATCCGGAATAGTAATCCTTTAGCCAGATTGATTTCAGCTAATGATGAGAAAGTAGACAAAGGAAGGAATGGTTTTACTTATCGAGGGAGATTTGCGAACAAAACTGAAGCATCATCTGTCAGTTATGAATTTTCCCAGAAAATGCATAATGCTCTGAAATGGCTGATTCAGAAACAGGGACAGGCATTCGGTTCTTTAACGCTTCTGATATGGGCGAGTGCGTTACAGCCTGTGCCGAATGAAATTGACAAATATCCGGTCGAAGATGACTGGTATGATGACGATGAAACAGAAATCCCGGATACTCTGCCTTTATATAAAATCTGGCTTTCCAGATATCTGACAGGCTACAGACAGAAATTTGAAGAGGATACCAAAATCATGATTATGGGACTGGATGCCGCTACAACAGGCAGATTATCCATTTCACTCTATGATGAACTGCAAGGCTCGGAATTTCTGAATCATCTGGAAAACTGGCATGAAAATTCCGCATGGAGAAGATTTGACGGAAAGCATAATCTGATAAAATCATTCAGTCTGTATGAAATCATCAAATCGGCATACGGTACGGAACAAAGCGGAAAACTGGAATGTGATGAAAAAATTATCCGTGACCAGATACTTTGTCTTCTGCCCTGTGTCATGAACGGAAGAAGAATTCCGGAAGATTTGATACAGAGCCTGTATCATAAAGC
>JAFUWP010000005.1 GCA_017483405.1 Oscillospiraceae bacterium
AGCGTTCTTGCAATCAACGCTTCAAAAACGGAAGTTTTTCCGCTGCCGGTGACACCTCTGAGCAGAAAACATTCCGGCTTGCCGGTTTCCAGATGGGGGGCGACAGCATCATAGACTTTCTGCTGTTCGGCAGAAAGTACTAATATCTCCTGATTCTGTACGGGGAGGGCTTTCCTGCGTATACGGCTGGTTCTGTTTCGCATGACCGCAGAGGGCAGAACTGCCTTGACGGCATCATAGAATGTACAGAATGTATTCTCCCTGAGCCAGAACACAAGCGAAAGCTGTTCGGGATTCAGGACAGAACCCTGTACTTCGAGAATATCTTTTATTTTGAAATCCGGTTTCTGACTGGTGATTTCCATCACAAAGCCGGTTTTCTGCCGGTCGCCCTTCCCGAACGGAACGAGCACCATATCACCGGCAGTGCAGGATGTTCCGTCCGGAATTCTGTAATGATACAGAATATCAGCAGAATAGGCCGAGCCGACATCCATTGCAACAGCGGCAAACTGTTCCATTACTGAAGAACGGTTTTATTGGTATCGGGAGCGGTTTCGATGATTTTATATTCGCCTCTTGCGAACTCATCGACAGCCGTCTTGACGGGTTTTTCCTCAAGGGGTTCATCGTTGTTGTAGAGTTCATCTGCAATTTCTCTTGCTCTTTTGGCAACGCCGATGACAAGAGAATAACAGCTTTCATTTTTGGTGATTAACTGTGTGATAGCCGGTCTTAACATAATAAACAACCTCCAGAATAATATATTATCAGGCCTTGCGGCTGATTTTCAGTTCTTCGGCGCGGACAACAGACTTGAAATCCGCAACGGCATCATCCAGAATGTCATTGATGATGCAGTAATCATAATTGATTTTCATTTCGAGTTCTTTTTTGGCGGCATTGACACGTTTTTCGATAACTTCGGGAGTTTCTGTGCCGCGGTGTTCGAGACGCTGACGGAGCGTTTCAAAGCTGGGCGGTGCGATGAAGATGAATTTCGCATCCGGACAGAGCTGGCGAATCTGCATCGCGCCCTGCACCTCGATTTCGAGAATGACATGTTTTCCCTTAGCGAGATTTTCTTCGATAGGTGCTTTCAGCGTACCATAGTAATTATCGCAGTACTGTGCGTGTTCGAGAAAGGCATCTTCGGCGATGAGCTTCTCGAATTCTGCCTTATCCAGAAATCTGTAATTCACGCCGTCCTGTTCACTGGGACGGGGCTTTCTGGTTGTGGCGGAGACGGAATAATAATATTTTTCATCTTTGAGAATCTGTCCTAAAATCGTGCCTTTTCCGCAGCCTGCCGGCGCGGAAACGACAAACAGAATTCCTTTTTCCATGTAGATTCCTCCTAATTTATTCGATATTCTGAATCTGTTCCCTGATTTTTTCGATTTCGGATTTAATGTCCACTACAATCGCAGTGATAGCCACATCCTGAATCTTAGAACCGATGGTATTGACTTCCCTGTTCATTTCCTGAACGAGAAAATCCAGTTTTCTGCCGATGCTTTCTTCCTGACCGAACAGCGTTTTCAGCTGTTCCAGATGACTTCTGAGGCGGACAGTTTCTTCATCGACAGCAGTTTTTTCGGAGAAGATGGCGGCTTCTGTCAGAATGCGCTGTTCATCAATGGAAGTACTGCCGAGGACTTCGGAAAGCTTGGTAAACAGGCGTTCTCTGTATTTTTCGGTCAATTCAGGGGCTTTTTCCTCAATAACGGCTACCTGAGAGGCGATATAATCGGCACGGCTGAGGACATCTTCGGCGAGCTTTGCGCCTTCGGTTTCGCGCATCTGTACAAAGGCATCCAGTGCCTGACGGGCAGTTTCGAGCACATCTTTGCGGATTTCTTCTTCATCGTCCTGTACTTTCTCGATACGGAAAATATCCGGCAGATGAAGTATGCTGTTCCATTTCATCTGTGCAGGAATTCTGACATCACATTCGAGATAATAAAATTCTCCTTCGCCGGCGGTTTCGTTATAATTCCGCATAGCATCGAGATAGCCTCTGACGATTTCGTCATTGACTTTAATATCGGCCTTTTTGCCTTCTATGAGGTTGATTGTCACGGAAATTTCGGCTTTTCCTCTGGAGACTTTTGTCTTGACGAGAGATTTCAATTCTTCTTCCAGATAAGTATAATTCCGGCCGATGCGGACATTCTGTTCCAGAAATCTGGAATTGACGGACTTGATTTCGACAAGAATGTCTCTGCCGTCAAGCTGTTTCTGGGCGCGCCCGTAGCCGGTCATGCTTTTAATCATAGCAACTGTCATCCCCTTTTGAGTAATTTTCTGCTTTTTCGGATAGTTTATCCAATTATAATAGTATACCACATTCTGAGAAAAAAATCAAGTAAAATTATCAATAATTTTCAGAATATAGAATCGTTTTTTTTATCCAGCTTGTCAGGAAATATATTTTTCTGAAAAAAAGCTTGCTTTTTCAGAAAATTTATGCTATAATAAAATTGCACTGGGGATGACACCCATCACAAAAAACATTGTGCAGATACAGGAGATGATTTTTATTTCCGATAAACAAACGATTTTTGTCCGGAATCTTCTGAACCAGCCTGTCGGCTTTACGTATCCGAAACGAGCACGGGGACTGGTAAAACATCATCGTGCTGTCTGGCTGGATGCAGAAACTATCCGGTTACTGTATTCTCAGAAAGGAGAAATTTCCATGAGTCCGAAAGCAGCTTTGATTTCCGCAATTAACGAAATGTCCGAAACACAGGTACATGCCCTTCTGGTATTTTTAGATACCTTTCAGGAACATCCGGCAGAAGTTTCCGTGCCTGCCGTATCTTCTGACACGCCTTCCGGCGGAATCGACCCCGTCCGCGCCGGCATGATGCAGACCCTTCAGGAACGCATGAACGCACTGGATTATTCCAGTCCGAATGCCGAAAATGTCCTGAAGGAACTCAAAGACATGCTCAACATGCTTCTGCGCGTGTGATGCATGATAGTTTCATTTTCGGGTATACTCTTTCTGTATTCCGATACAGAAAGGAGCTGAGTTCATGAAAAAATATCCTGAACCGCACAAATCCGGAAAAGAACATTTCCCCTTCTCGCAGGAGAAAAACGCACAGGGCGAGTTATACTGTGCCTCGCAGTCAGAAATGACCGGCCTGATTCCGGCAAATCATCCGGATGAAGACGAACGCGATAATTATCAGCATATCTTCCCCTATCTTCCGCCGTATCCGGACGGAA
>JAFUWP010000178.1 GCA_017483405.1 Oscillospiraceae bacterium
GTGCCAGATAATGCATGATTTCCTGACGCAAATCAGAAAGCTTTTTCTGCCACGTTTCGGAGGATAATTCTGTCATATCGAGATATACCTCTCCGCCGGATTCGCGCCGGATGAAATACATTTCACGGGCGACAACATCACGGGGCATAAGGTTTCCGAGTTCGGGATATTTTTCCTCCATGAAATAATATTTCTGATTGTTCCGCAGAATGCAGAGTCTTCCGCCCTCACCTCTTGCGGCTTCGGTCACGAGACAGCGTTTTCCCGAAATCCCGACCGTAGTCGGATGATACTGAATCATTTCAGGATTGCCGAGCTTCACTCCCTGCCGGAATACCGTTGCTGTCACATCACCGGAATTCTGCGTTGTTCCCGTTGTCATGCTGGGGAAGATACCATTCATACCGCCGGAACATAACAGCACGATTCCCTTGAAATCCGTTATCTTTCCGGTATAGGCATCCTGTACCCGTACTCCCCGACAGACCTGATTTTCTGTCAGCAATTCAATAAAATCATGATGAGGGTATCTCTTTACAAGTCCGGAGGCCTCATGCTTACGGACGGCATCAATCAGTGCCGTCATGATAATTTTACCGGTACTGCTCCGCGCGTAGGCCGTGCGTTTCTTCTTCTGCCCTCCGAAATTCCGGAGCATAATATCAGAATCTGTCATATTGAACGGCACACCGAGATTTTCCAGCCAGCGGACGATTTCCGGCGCATGGCTGGTCAGATTCTGCACAGCATTCGGGTCAGCCAGATAGACTCCGCCCCGAAGTGTATCTTCATAATGATTCTGAACGGTATCATCTTCGCCCATCGTGTTGAGTGCGGCATTGATACCGCCTTCCGCCAGAACTGACTGGGCACGTTCGGAATTCTGAAGCGAAATCAAGGCGCAGGAAATCCCATGTTCCGCCAGCGTGACGGATGCTGACATACCTGCCAGCCCTGCCCCGATAATGATAACTTTCTGCATACTGCACCCCTTTCAGACCAGATTCCAGCGCAGATAATAAATCACAAACGCGATTCCGGACAGAATTAAAATTATCGACAGGATAAATAAAACATCAATTAAAATTTTCGCATAGCTTTTTGTTCCGACAGCAATCATCAGCGGTCTGATATTCGTCAGAACGTGGACGGCTATCGAAATCACAAGCAGAATCTGCGAAATCAGCTGTAATATTCCGAAATAGCTTAATCTGTAAACGCCGTTTTCATCCCTGCCGAGGAAAATCAATACATGAAACAAGATAAATATCATGATGGCGAATCCGCTTGACCGTCTCAGCCAGAATAATTTATTTTCTTTATAGTAAGATGTTCCGGATTTTTTACAGGCTTTCAGCGTATCCGCCGTGAGTTTGCATCCGATTATCACATGAAGGATAATCATCGCCAGCATTACCCATGCGACTGCCTGCATCACGCCCGAACCGCCTGAAATGATTCCCGTAAGCTGAAAACTTCCGGCGATGGCATGAATCAGAAACAAGGCCAGAATTCCCATACTTAAAACAGCATTGAATTTCCTCATGATTCCGCCCCCTGTACCTGAATGATTTCGATTTCCGGCATACTGCGGAGCGTATCGGCATGATAGAAATCTGCAATTTCCTGCGACATCACCAGAATATCAAATTTCAGATGTTCGGCTTTGGAGAGCATCAGGGTGACATCTTCTTTCCTGATTTCGCACTGATGCTCCGGCAGTCTGGACTGATAATTTTCGGCGAGTGTTCCGGCATTGCTGTCGCTTTTGGCTACGGAACAGACAATATCTTCAAAAATCAGGTCAATTTCTTTTCCGGTGAAGAAATCGCGCCAGATTTCGAGAGCTTCATCATCGGTATGTTTTTCGAGATTGATGCATACCAGATACGTTCCGGATGGCTTATCGACAATCACCGATGCACTCGAAACAGCATCAGCATCCGGATTCATGAGTGCTTTACAGTAATCCGTCCGCAGAAACGGCAATCCCAGCATGAGAAACAAAATCAGCATGTCACATAAAATATGTCTGATAACTTTCATAAGCATTATTCTTCGGCCTGTTTGAGTGCTTCGCCCACGGCCTCTTTGAATTCGTTATAATTGACGGTCGCACCGCTGATAGCATCCACATCCTTGATATTTCCCTTTTCAACAAGTTGCTGTGCATATTTATCACAGGCGGCAAGGGCTTTCTGCGCCTTGTTGTAGAAATCCTTATTCGCGATTTCGCCGTTTTCTTTACCATATTCGGCATCTTTCAGAGTGCCGTCCAGTTCAAACGTCTGAAACGTGCAGGCAGTAATTTCACCGCCGGAAATGGTTAATTCTACGACTCCATAGCCGTTGCCGGCAGTGGAATCATCTTCATCGTTGACATATTCCTGACTCTGCGCCTTGTAAGTACCATCCGCATAGCTTTTACTTCCGCAGGCGGTCAGACATACCGCCGAGATTCCGCACAGCAGAATTAATAATTTCTTATTCATGAGCCTGTTCCTCCGCCTGAATTTCTTCTTCTGATTTCAAATCCGTCTTAGTCACGTGAGTGCCTTCTTCATTGAAGTGAATCTTTCCGGTAAAGTTCTGATTCTGCACTTCCTTGACGACACGGCCGTTTCTCAATACTACTGTTCTCTGAGCGACTTCGGCGACTTCGGGGTCATGGGTAACGACAATCAGAGTTGTGCCTTCATCATGAAGTTTATGAAATAAATCCACAACGATTTCTTCGTTCGCTTCATCGAGATTTCCGGTCGGCTCGTCAGCTAAGATGATTTCCGGATAGTTAATCAAAGCTCTTGCCACGCAGACTCTCTGCTGTTCACCGCCGGAAAGCTGACTCGGCAGATGTTTCGCACGGTCAGCGAGGCCGACTCGCTCCAGAGCTTCCATCGCTTCTTTCTCATCCGGAATGCTGTGATAATACTGTGCCAGCATGACATTTTCGACTGCTGTCAGATAATTCACAAGATGAAACTGCTGAAAAATCAAGCCGATTTTATCCCTCCGGACAGTCGTCAGATTCTTTGCGCTTTCTTTGGCAATATCCACACCATCGAGCAGAACTTCGCCTTTGCTGGGCTTATCCATACAGCCGATGATATTCATCATTGTGCTTTTGCCAGAGCCGGAAGGCCCCATGATGGAAACCCATTCGCCCTTTTCGACTTTCATATTGACATTATCAAGGGCATGTAATTCCCCGTAGATTTTATAAACATTCTTCAATTCCAGTAAGCTCATGATAACACACCTCTCTTATTCGCCTTTGAGCACTAAAGCAGGGTCGACTTCGGTTGCGCTCCGGATAGGCATCAGGCTGGACAATCCCGTCACCAGCACCGAAACCAGAATCGTTATCGGCACAAGCGCAGGCATAAACGAAATCGAACTGCTGAATACATGTATGCTGACCTGCTGGGCGAATACAAATCCCAGTACAGAACCCAGAATTCCGCCTAATCCGCCGAGCATCATGCTTTCACCGAGAAATTCCTTCACGATGCTGGTATCTGATGCGCCGATAGCCTTTCTCAGACCGATTTCCTTTCTGCGTTCGGTCACAACAGCGGTCATGGTTGTGGCGACACAAATCATCGTCAGTGCCAGCACTACAACAGTTACCAGCAGGACAAGTGCCTGTAATTTGGTTAATACTGTCGTTTCGGATGCCGTTACTCTCTTGACAAGCCGTGCATTTACGGAACTAACCGCACTGCTGATTTTATCGGCATAGCCGGACAGTTCATCAGAATTTGCTGAAATGCTCAGTTCAGCGACATCCACCGAACCGGCTTCACCGGTAAGCGATTCCAAATCAGAAAGAGACATATAGAGATAATCTTCTTCTGAACCGCCGGTATCCAGAATTCCGGTGATTTCAAATTCCAGTATATTATCCTGAATGGTTTCATCACCAGAGGCGGCTTCTGCCGGTGTATAGCTGACTTCGAGCATTTCGCCTGTTTTCAGGCGGAATGATTCTGCGATATTCGCGCCGACAAGTATCTGACCGTCAGCGGAAGGCCATTCGCCCTCGATATGCCAGTAAGGACTTGTCGCCCTTGCGCCGTTCATATCCGTACCGGCGGCGACAACAGGACTTTCATGGACTCTGACATTTTCATAGCGATACGGCGCAACACCGACTAATTTATCGGCTTCGATAAGTGCCGTCCCCTGCTGAACATCCGCAAGCGTGAACGCATCCTCCGAGGCAGTGAAAATCATATTCGCACCGTAATTACGGAACTGCGCGCCCATCTGCCGCGGAACGTCATAATAGATAGTTACCAGTCCGGAAAGTACTGTCGCGCCAATCGCGATAGAAAGCAGAGCGACCAGCATTCTGGAGCGTCTGCGCATCAGCGAAGCGGTAATCATACGAAAATACATCTGTCTTTTTTTCATGATGATTCTCCTTTCTTAATGACCGCCGTGAAGGACTTCTGCCGGCCGCAGTCTCAGTAACATTCTGACTGCCGGAATACTTCCGGCAAGCGTGACCAGCACAACCAGAATCGCCACAATCGGAATCACAACCGGCCGGAGCGAAATCGCTGAACCGAATACTGTATGCCCGATAATCTGTGCAAATCCGAATCCCGCAAAGAATCCGATAATACCTCCGAAAATCGCCGTAATAAAGATTTCGGTCAGCACCAATCCTGAAATCGCGCCGTTCTGTGCGCCGATGGCTTTCATCAGGCCGATTTCACTGCTTCGTTCCATAACGCTCGCCGTTACCAGATTGCAGATACCAAGTGCCGCGCCGATTAAGCTCAGAATTGTGATTAAAATCATCAGGAGCTGAGTCTTTTCCAGAATTGCGCCTTCGGAATCGGCTACCTGACGTACCGGAGAGGCGACAGAATCGGTGATAACTTCCTGAATCTGATAACAGATAGAGCTTGCATAAGCCGTACAATACCAGATTTCATACTGTGAAACCGTCA
>JAFUWP010000006.1 GCA_017483405.1 Oscillospiraceae bacterium
GAGGAAAAAATTGATTATAAGCTGATTGAAGAATCAGGGCCGGACCATAACAAAACATTCGTTGTGGAAGTCTGCCTGAATTCCAATGTTATCGGCAAGGGCATCGGCAAGAGCAAGAAGGAAGCCGAACAGATGGCCGCACAGGAAGCACTTGCTTTAATGGGCTATGAAGAAACATAAAAATATTTCGATTTTTATTCCTCATGCCGGCTGTCCGTATCAGTGCTCGTTCTGCAATCAGCGGACGATTACCGCACAGGAAACGCTTCCTCATGCGGAGGATGTGAAACGGATATGTTCGCAGGCACTCGCGGAAATGCCGGATAGTTCAGATACCGAAATTGCCTTTTTCGGCGGAAGTTTCACCGCGATTCCGCAGGGCTATATGCTGGAATTACTGGAATCCGCACAGGAATTCATCGGCGAAGGGAAATTTTCAGGCATCCGGATTTCGACAAGGCCGGACTGCATCAGCAGGGAGATTCTGGAGATACTGAAAAGCTATCATGTGACAGCCATCGAACTCGGCGCGCAGTCCATGAGCAATCGGGTATTGCAGGCTAACCGCAGAGGCCATACTGCGGAACAGGTTGTGAAATCGGCTAAACTGATTCAGAAATATGGTTTTGAACTCGGCTTGCAGGTGATGTTCGGCCTGTATCAGAGCACTTGGAGCGATGAACTCGAAACCGGATGGCAGATTCGTGATTTGCATCCCGATACCGTCAGAATCTATCCGGTTGTGATTCTGAAAGATACCAGACTTGCAGAATATTATCAGTCCGGATATTATCAGCTGTTTCCGTTTGAGGAGGCCGTTGCTTTCATCGGTCAGCAGATGATGCAGTATCAGGAAACCGGCATCAGAGTCATCAAGTGCGGGCTACATGCCAGCGAATTTGTCGAGAAAGATATGCTTGCCGGATATTATCATCCGGCATTTCGGGAACTCTGCGAAAATCACATCTATCTGCAAAAAATCAATTCGCAGATAGTAGATGCACTGAACAGAAAGCAGAACCCTCCGGAAGTCTTTGCCGTCCGGCCGGACTGCATCAGCAAGGCCATCGGCCAGAAAAGGTCGAATCTGCACTGTCTGGAATCCCGTTACGGAATTAAAATAAAAATTATTGGTGATGATAATTTAAAATTATATGAAATCAAATCAGCAGAGGAGTCAGCATGTATTTAAAATCACTGGAATTGCAGGGTTTCAAATCCTTTCCGGATAAGATAAAACTGAATTTCGACAAAGGACTGACCGCTGTCGTAGGGCCGAACGGAAGCGGAAAAAGTAATATCGGCGATTCCGTCCGCTGGGTGCTCGGGGAACAGTCTACCAAAACACTCCGCGGAAATAAAATGGAAGACGTTATTTTTTCCGGTACGGTCGGCAGAAAGCCGATGGGATTCGCCTCTGTCACGCTCGTGATTGATAATTCCGAAAATCGTCTCGAAGGCTACGGCGAAGAAGTCAGCGTTACCAGAAAATTATATCGCTCCGGCGACAGCGAATACAGAATCAACGGAAAATCCGTCAGATTAAAAGATATTAACGAACTGTTCATGGATACCGGACTCGGACGGGATGGGTATTCGATTATCGGACAGGGCAGAATCGCCGAAATTGTCGGCGCAAAAAGCTCCGAACGGCGCGAAATCTTTGAAGAAGCCTCCGGTATTTCCAAATTCCGCTACCGGAAAACCGAAGCCGAACGCAAACTCGCACAGGCGCAGGAGAAAATGGAACGCGTGCAGGATATTTTTCAGGAACTCGAAAACCGCCTCGAACCGCTCCGGCATCAGGCGCAGAAAGCGGAAAAATATCTGGTTCTGGCAGAACAGGAAAAACAGCTGGAAGTTTCCGTCTGGATTCAGAATCTTGCCGATTTACAGCAGAAATTAAAGGCACTCGAAGAAAAATTCATCGTCAGTCAGGCCGAGTATGAAAACGCGGAACGCGATATTCTTCAGGAAGAAGAAAAGATTCAGCAGTGCTATCTGAAAATGCAGGAATATTCCGTAGAATCGGAAGAAGCCCACGCCCTCGTGAAGGAACTCCGCGCACTCAGCGCGCAGGCACAGGCGGATATTGCCGTCTGGAAAAATGATATTATCCATCATGAAGAAGCACTCAGAATCGCGCAGAACCGCCATGAACAAGATTTGCAGGAACAGTCCGCGCAGGAACTCCGCCTTCGCGAAGCCGAACTTCATGCCGGTCAGATGCAGAAACTATTTTCCGAAACCGAACAGGCACTCGCTCAGGCGCAGAAATTATTTGAAGATTCTGAAAAAGCCTTTCTGACAGAAGATGAAAATTCCCGTCAGGCGGATGAAACTCTGCATAAATTGTATCTGGAGCGGAGCGAATTGCAGTTCGCTATCCGTTCGGCGGAGGAAAAGGCAGAGAATTTAGCATCTGAAATCGAAACGCTCGGAGAAAATACCCTTCTTGCAGAACAGAATCTGAAACAGGCGGAGCAGAATTATGAATCCGCATTGTCTTCCATGCAGGAGATTCAGAAAGAAATCACCGCGCAGGAATCGGAACTTTCCGATTTTCGGGAGAAGTTACAGCAGATACATCAGCAGAAAGCACAGGCCGAAGAACAGTTCCGGCAAATCGGCTTTCATATACGCGATAAAAAACAGCGTCACAGATTCCTGACCGATTTGGAAAATAACATGGAAGGTTTTTCGGGAAGCGTAAAAGCTGTCATGAAAGCCGTCCGGAACGGAAATTTACAGAAGGTGTTCGGGAGCGTAGCCCAGCTGATTCAGGTGGATAGTCAGTATGGCATCGCGGTGGAAACGGCACTCGGCGCGAGTGTTCAGCATATCATCGTTGCGGATGAGAATTCCGCCAAAGCGGGCATCCGGTTTCTGCGTGACAGCCGTGCCGGACGTGCGACATTTCTGCCGATGACAACCATCAGAGGCAGATATATCAGTATGCAGGATTTGCAGGAGATTTCCGGTCTGAGAGGGTTTGTCGCCGTGGCAAGCGATTTGGTCACATGTGATGAACAGTATCGGCAGATTGCAGAAAACCTTCTCGGCAGAATCATCATCGCGGACAACATCGACAACGCGACAGAAATCGCCCGAAAAAGCGGTTATAAATACAGAATTGTCACATCTGACGGGCAGGTTA
>JAFUWP010000179.1 GCA_017483405.1 Oscillospiraceae bacterium
GTCATTCTGGTCGGAGGCGGAATCGGTGTGCCCCCCATGCTCCCGCTCGCGGAATATTACGGCGAAAAAGCAACCGCCGTCAGCGGATTCCGGACGTTTCAGCAGGTGATTCTGCAAGAAGATTTGGAATCCTGCGGCGCAAGAACTATCTGCTGTACGGAAGACGGTTCGGCCGGTGCAGTCAAGGGCTTTGTGACTGCGCCTCTTGAACAGTTACTGAGCGAGGGCGCGGATGCTGTCTTCGCCTGCGGTTCGATTCTGATGCTCAAAGCTGTTGCCGAAGTCTGCATGAGAAATCAGACTTACTGCGAAGCTTCTCTCGAAGAACGTATGGCCTGCGGTGTCGGCGCATGTCTCGGATGTGCCTGCAAAATCAAGAATCACAACGGCGAAGAAGAATTTTTACATGTCTGCAAAAACGGCCCTGTATTCAAGGCTGAGGAGGTGCTCTGGTAATGGCTGATTTATCTGTAAATATCTGCGGAATTGATTTCAAAAACCCGATTATTCCGGCATCCGGCGTTTTCGGCTACGGACGGGAATATGAAGAATTTTATTCTTTATCAGAACTAGGCGGTATCGCTACCAAGGGCACAACCGGTACAAAGCGCACCGGAAACCTTGCCCCCAGAATCGCCGAAACTCCGGCAGGAATGCTCAATTCTGTCGGCTTGCAGAACCCCGGCATTGATTATTTTATTGCACATGAACTCCCGAATCTTCTGACAAAAGATACTGTCATTCTGGCGAATATCGCCGGCTCAACTCCCGAAGAATGTGCCGAAGTCGCTAAAAAATTAGATGCTACTGATGTTCATGCAATTGAACTGAATATCTCCTGCCCGAACGTCAAACAGGGCGGTGCAGCTTTCGGCACTTCCTGCGCTATGGCAGAACAAGTTACTTCTGCGGTCAGAAAGGCTACCAGCAAGCCTTTAATCGTGAAATTATCCCCGAATGTGACAAGCATTACTGAGATTGCCAAAGCAGTGGAATCCGCCGGTGCGGATGCTGTTTCTCTGATTAATACGCTTCTCGGCATGAGAATTGATATTCATACAAGACGGCCTGTTCTGAGAAATAATGTCGGCGGTTTGTCGGGTGCAGGTATCTTTCCGGTAGCTGTCCGCATGGTATGGCAGACAGCAAATGCAGTTCAGATTCCTGTCATCGGCATGGGCGGTGTCACTTCCGGTGAAGATGCTGTCGAACTCATGATGGCCGGTGCATCCGCCGTTCAGGTAGGCATGGCAGTTTTTACTGACCCTTATGCACCGATTAAAATCATCAACCAGATGAATGATTTCTTAGATGAAAAAAATATCAGTTCCGTGCGTGAAATTATCGGCACTGTCCAGCCGTGGTGATTCCGCATGAAGATTATGGGAATTGATTTCGGCGACTCCAGAACCGGACTCGCTCTCTGCGATAAATCTGAATTTCTGGCCTCTCCGCTCTGCGTGATTCAGGAACAGGATTTCGACAGATGCGCCCAGAAAGTCGCTGAACAGGCTAAAGAACAAAAAGCAGAATTTCTGGTTGTCGGCTATCCGAAAAATATGAATAACACCATCGGCGAACGCGCCGAAAAATGTCAGGCCTTTGCCGAACTGCTTCATGATTTAACCGGTCTTGACTATGTACTCTGGGATGAACGATGCACTACTGTCTCGGCGCATCAGTATTTAAATACTACCAATACAAGAGGCAAAAAACGAAAAGCCGTTGTTGATGCTGTCGCGGCGGTGATTATCCTCGAAAGTTATTTAGGCTATCGGAAAAATCAAGGCAGAGCCTGACCGCCCTGCCCTGATTCCTGTCTCACATAATGACAGAAGAAATATCATCCATCAGGCTTTTTGCGGATTTCATCGTTCTGACCGCATCACGCTTGATATGCTTTTTCTTATTCTCAGTTGTCTTCACCAGCATGAACGCTGCTGAACCGATTGCCGCACCTACGGAAATGCCTTTCCAGATTGCATTTAAATTCATAAAATCATCTCCTTTCAGAATTATTATATCCTGAAAGCAGAAAATTATTTTAAAAAAATCAGGTGAAACTTATGCTTCATATCGTACTCGCCGAACCGCAGATTCCCCAGAATACCGGCAATATTTCCCGAACCTGCGCCGTTACCGGAGCGGTTCTGCATCTAATCAAGCCTTACGGATTTGAAATTTCTGACAAAAATCTCAAGCGAGCCGGCCTCGATTACTGGGATAAGCTCACAATTTATGAATATCAGAATCTTGATGATTTTATGCAGAAACATCAGCAGGATAACATCTATTATTTCACCACCAAAAGCCGGACTTGCCACAGTGATGTAACTTATCCGGAAGATGATGTCTATCTGATGTTCGGCCGTGAGGATGCCGGCCTGCCCGAAGATTTGCTCGTTCAGCATCCTGAAACCGCCGTCCGGATTCCTATGCGCCCGACTCTCAGAAGTCTGAACCTATCGAACTCCGTGGCGATTGCTGTTTATGAAGTTCTCCGGCAATGGGACTATCCGGATATGAGCTTACAGGGAAATCTCACTAAATATGAATGGGAGTAATATTATGATAAATCAGAAACCTTGTATCAAATTTAAACTGCTCAATAATCAGCCGGAAATCTTCGACAGCAAAGTCGGCGGATTCGGCTACATTCCGCATGACCGAGATTTCCCGATGGCTAAGGAAGGAAATCAGCTCCGGTTACTGCCACAGATTGACTGTTCTCAGGTCGATTTCGAGCCGTTCCCGAAATCCGGACTCTTACAGTTCTGGATTCTGAACGATGAAGAATACGGCGGTTTTGACATCACCGAACAGGATACTTTCCGAGTGATTTACTATCCCGAAATTGACAGAACTGTCACAAAAGAGGAAATTCAGAAAAAAATTATTAAATCTGAATACGATGAAGATGAATATAATATGCCTGTTTTCGGTGAATTCGGCATGGAATTTTCAGAAGGCAAAAGCATCGACTGGGATGAATTCAACGAATTTGTTGAAGCAGATGAAGAAAGAGAATACGCCATGGCGACTGGTACTTATGCCGAAAAATATTCCGGAGAAGAAGAAACACAATATGTGACGGATGATGTTCATCATCAAATTGGTGGTTATCCCTACTTCACGCAGGACGACCCAAGATACAGTCAAGAAAAATTAGATAATTATAATTTTTTATTATTTCAGCTGGATTCTGATGGCACTGGTGCAGATGACCGTGTCTTATGGGGTGATACCGGAATCGGCAATTTCTTCATCAATTCTGAAAAGTTAAAAAATCTTGATTTTACTGATGTTTTATATAACTGGGACTGCTGTTAAGCAGAAAGGATAAATATTATGATTGAAAAAGCTCCCTGTATCAGAATCAAACTGACCGATACAAAGCCCTCTGTCTTTGAAAGCAAAGTCGGCGGACTGGGTTACATTCCGCATGATGGTGATTTTCCGGTCGATAAAGAAGGAAATCAGCTCCGGTTTCTGGCGCAGATTGACTGTTCTCAGGTCAATGACGAAAACTTCCCGAAATCCGGTCTGTTACAGTTCTGGATTTTCAATAATGATTTATACGGATGCGATTTCGGCAATCCGGAGCAGGATAAATTCAGAATTCTGTACTATCCGGAACTCGACAGAACCGTCACCGAAGAAGAAATTTCTTCCAAATTCGTGAAATCCAAATATGATGAAGAAAATCTTTTCCCTGTCGATAAAGAATGCGGTATGCTGTTCAGCACCGGCGAAAGCTATCATTGCCCCGAAATCGACTTCGATGCCGATGAGGAGGAAGAAGAAAAACTCTGGGACGAATACGGCGAACTGACTTCTCAATATTCCAATCATCAGATTGGCGGTTATCCGTATTTCACGCAGGATGACCCGCGGGAGGAAGATTCAGAATATAATTTCTTATTATTCCAGCTCGATTCCGATTCTGATAAAGTCCTCTGGGGAGATACAGGCATCGGCAACTTCTTTATCAATTCTGAAAAATTAAAAGCTCTCGATTTCTCTGATGTCCTGTATAACTGGGACTGCGGTTAATCAAACTACTTACAGAAAGGATTGTGTTCCCAATGGCTAAAATCAAACTTATCACCGATACAGCAAGCGACTTGCCCTTGAAACAGGCGGAAGAAGCCGGAATCGAACTGCTTAGTTTCAGCATCAGCTTAGGCGGCGAATCCTATCAGGAACAGCGCGATTTATCAAAAGAAGAATTCTTCGATATGATGGCACATTCCGATGACATGCCGTCTACTTCCCAGATAACAGCATTCACATTTCGGGAAGTCTTTCAGAAATATTATGAACAAGGCTATACCGACCTGATTTATGTCAGTATCAATGCAAGCGGTTCGGCAACGAATCAGAACGCGAAACAGGCACGGGATATGCTCTATGAAGAAATTCCGGAATCTGAAAGCATGAAGATTCACATTCTTGACGGCGGAAATTATACCATGTGCTACGGCTGGCCGGTTCTGAAAGCCGCCGAAATGGCCGATAACAGCGCATCTGTAGAGGAAATTCTGCAATATCTGAATGACTGGCTTTCCGAAGTCGGTGTCTATTTCACGCCCATGACGCTCAAATATGTCAGAAAATCCGGAAGGCTTACGGCCGCCGCCGCATTCGCCGGTGAAATGCTCGGCTTACGGCCGATAATCCATATTTCTCACGGCACTATCTCCACTTGCGAGAAAATCCGCGGCGAAAAAAATATCGTTCCCAAACTTGCCGAAAAAGTCATGAGCGTCATGAAGAAAGATTCGCCTTATCTCATCATGCAGGGGAGCAATCCCGAACCTGCCGAACAGATACAGAATCTCCTGACTGAAAAATTAGGCTATCCGCCTATTGACAGAGTTACCATCGGTTCAGCCGTGGCAGTCAATGCCGGTCATGATTTGGTTGCTGTCATCGTACTCGAAAATCAGAATTAATTTAAATTTATCATTATCATACTAGGAGGGATTATCATGAAAATTCTCACACCCGAAAACCCCGAAGTTCTGTCCGCTGTTGTCATGAAAGACGGTGAAATCATCGCCGAAACCGAACAGAATGGTCAGCTCTATCCGCAATATTCCATTATGAAAAGCCTTATTTCTCTGCTGGTCGGCCGACTCTGCGGAGAAGGTCAGCTCACCCCGAAAACAAAAGTCAGTCAGCTTCTTCATACCGGTTCAGCCTCCATCTCCGGCCTGACACTCGATGAACTGATGACAATGCGCTCCGGCATTAATTACAGATTATTATTCGATGACAGAAAGAATTATTCTGATTATCTCGAAGCCTGCTGTCAGGCGGCTGTCACACCTCTCGAAGACGGTCAGGAACAGCATACATTTTTCTATAACAATGCGTGTGCCTACCTCGCCGGACGTATGGTCGAAGCCGAAGAAGGTGCTCCGCTGGATAAACAAATTGCAGAATATCTGTTCAAACCGCTGGGCATTACAGAATACGAATTCGAGTACGACCCGCAGGGACATGTATTCGGCGCAAGTGGCCTGAAACTCAAAACCGAAGATTTAGCCAGATTAGGCTATGGCATCATGACAAATAAAATCTGCTCCAAAAGCTGGCTCAATGCCGCTGTCAAGCCGCGTGTCATGACTCCTGAACGCGTTCCTTATGGCTATTTCTTCTGGGTACTCGCAGACGGCAACTTCTATATGAGCGGCAAATGGGGTCAAAAATGCTTTGTTCTTCCGCAGTATCATGCCGTTATCGCCGTCAATTCCAATATGCAGGGCAGAGACAGTTCCAATAGTTATATCATCCGGAAACTTCTCCCTCTTGTGGCGCAGTAACATGAACGAAATTTTTGATTTGCTGATTATCGGCGGAGGTGCTTCCGGACTGACTTCCGCCGTGACCGCTTTTTCTATGGGCGTTGAAAAAATCGCTATCCTCGAACGTCTCCCCCGTACCGGAAAAAAACTTCTCGCTACCGGAAACGGTCGATGTAATCTGAGTCATAAAAATATTTCTGCACTCGATTATCAGGGCAGTTATGATGTGACTGAAATTCTGCATCAGTTCGGCGATGTCGAAACTTTCTTCGAGCTGTTCGGCCTTTACTGCCGGACGGATGAACAGGGCAGAATCTACCCTTACAGCATGAGTGCCAATGCCGTTCTCGATGCGCTTCGTCTGCAATGTTCCGGCATTTCGGAATTCTGCAACGAACAGGCTGTCACCCTCCGAAAACATTCCGGATTGTGGCATATCACAACAGAATCCGGAAACCAGTATTCCGCAAAATATGTGATATTCTCCGCCGGCGGAACGGTTCAGCCAAAATTCGGCACGGATGGAACGGCTTTCCGCCTTCTCGAAAAATTAAATCTTCCGATTGTACAGGGCAGACCAATCCTCTGCCCTTTGCTGTCTGATAAGAAAATTCTTCATCCGCTGAAAGGCCTCCGCGTGAAAGGTTCTGTCAGCCTGTATCATAAAGATAAAATCATCAAATCCGAAACAGGCGAAATTCAATTTACAGAACAGGCTTTATCCGGAATCTGTATTTTCAATCTTTCCAGTTTGCTGGATAAAGAACTTTCAGAATATCAGATTTTTGTCAATCTGTTTCCGGAACTGGATGTTTCCGAAATTCTTTCCAGATTGTACTGCTGTCAGGCGGTGCGGTGTGATGCCTCCGGAGAAGATATGCTTTCCGGTCTGATGCAGAAACCTCTTGCAAGAAGTATTCTGAAACAAATCGGCATCAAGGCAGATTTTCCGTGCAGTCAGCTTTCTGATTTGCATCTAAATCAGATTGCAGAAATCTGTCATGATTTCCGGTTTCCGGTGCTGGGAACGGTGCAGGAGCAGGCACAGGCATCGGCCGGAGGTGTTCACGGAAACGCTCTTGATGAGCATTTGCAGGTGAAATCCCATTCCGGATTATACATCACCGGAGAGGCTGTCGATGTTCATGCCCCCTGCGGAGGGTATCAGCTTCACTGGGCATGGGCGAGCGGTTACACCGCCGGAACGCATATTGCTGAAAGGATTCTGTCATGACAAGAAAGAAATTTATCATCCTCAGCAGTATTGTCCTATTCCTGATTCTCTCTTTTTTATGTGCTGTCGCCTACTATATACCGGAAAGTGCTCCCCTTGATTACAATGCTGAAAGGGTTGCTGAAAGTTACGGCATCACACTCGATGAAACTGCACAAGCAGAAAGCTTTGAGCGTTATTATGGACTTTCGCATGAAGCTTATGTCCTAAAAATTACTGACATCTCTAATGTGAATGCATGGTGTCAAAAACAAGAAAACTGGAATGTCATGGAGTTTGATAACAGCTTTATGCTCTTGAATAACGAACGCTATATGCATCAGGGCATTCTCAAAGCAGAGGACTGCGTTTATGTTGTCAGTCTGGATAATAACATTGATGATGTCCAAACTGTCTTTTATGACCTTTACTCATAACAGGAAAGGATGATTTTATCATGAATGATATGCTCTGTTTAGGCTATTACATTGCCGGACTGGTCAGAAAACCTGATTACTGCCTTCTTGATGCAGAATCTATCCTAACCGTCAGTATAGATGCGCTGGGAAATAATCAGCCCGATTTGACAAAATGCTTTTACAGCAACTATCCGAAACGTGTCAGAAAAGAATACGCTGATTATCTGCATCTGAATCCGGCAGAGTTTTCGGAATTCTGTAATCTGACCGCGAATCTGATTGAAACTAATGCTCTGACAATTGACCGCCGATTCTCCCGTTTGGAAGATGCCCGAAATATGTTCCGCTATTTTCAGGATAAGCCGGAATTTTATCTGACCGGCCTTTTCACAAAAGCAGAATATATTCAGGAACTGCATATTCCTGCATCTGCATCCGCGCCGGAAGGTGTTCTGCTCGGTCATGATATTCTGGGCGCGTGGAATGAAAACGGCTGTTTCGATTTTGAATGCTATCTGATTAACAGTCTGGAAAAAGAACTGCTCCGGCAATTCGATTTGAAAGTTTCTCCCGAAACCGGCCTGATTCAGAACAGTTTCTCCGAAACCGAACGCTTTGCACAGGCGATTCAGGGCATGGGTGAGCCTGTCCGCTGGATGCCGTTCGCTGTTTATACATATCAAAAGAATTGAGGTACTATTTCAATGATTAGAATTCAGAATATCAGGCTGAATCTGGATTATACAGAACTCGACCTGAAAAAAGCTATCGGCCGGAAACTGCATATTCCGTTTGAAGATATGCTGGAAATCATCATCAGAAAACGCTCTGTCGATGCCCGTAAGAAAGATAATATCAGCTTTCTGTTCACGATTGATGTAAAAACTTCCGGAGAAAAGAAAATTCTCCAGAAATGCGCCAAAGATAAGGATATTTCCCTCGCGGAGAATAAGAAATATAAAGTGGCTGTCTGCCATAGTCCGGAACGGCCTGTCGTTATCGGATTCGGCCCTGCTGGTATGTTTGCATCTTATGTGCTCGCCAAAGCCGGATTACGGCCGATTATCCTCGAAAGAGGCTGTCCCGTGGAAGAACGTACCCAGCATGTCACTGAATTCCGGTCAACAGGCATCCTGAATCCTGAAAGTAACGTACAGTTCGGCGAAGGCGGTGCAGGAACATTCTCGGACGGCAAACTGAATACCGGCATCAAGGATGAAAGAATCCGGTTTGTCCTCGAAACCTTTGCGCAGTGCGGTGCGCCGGAAGAAATTCTCTGGCAGGCTAAACCGCATATCGGAACGGATAAGCTTCAGGATACTGTCAGAAACTTCCGGCATCTGATTCAGACGCTCGGCGGTGAAATTCATTTTCATGCAAAGTTTACGGATTTTACCCTGAAAGATAATCAGCTGGTTTCCGTCAGATATATACAGGACGGTCAGGAACAGGAAATCCCTGCAAAACACGTGATTCTGGCACTCGGACACAGCGCAAGGGATACCCTCGAAATGCTTTATGATAAAAAAATCAGTCTCGCACAGAAACCCTTCGCGATGGGTGTCAGAATCGAACATCTTCAGGAAGATATTAATAAAGCTCTCTACGGAAAATTCTGGAATCATGAAGCTCTCGGCGCGGCAGATTACAAGTTAGCCGTTCATCTCAAAAACGGCAGAAGTCTCTATACGTTCTGTATGTGCCCTGGGGGTGAGGTTATCGCCTCGGCATCCGAAACCGGCCGGCTTACTGTCAACGGCATGAGCTATTTCAAACGCGATGGCAGAAATGCCAACAGTGCGTTATTAGTCGGTATCACTCCGGATGATTTCGGCAGTGAACATCCCCTCGCTGGTATGTCCCTGCAAAGACAAATCGAGGAAAATGCCTTTCAGTCCGCCGGAGGCAATTACTTTGCCCCTGTTATCTGCGTAAAGGATTTTCTTCATCGCAGAGAATCCAGAAGATTTGGCAGAATCCGGCCGACTTATACCCCCGCAACGGCTTTCGTTTCGCCGGATAAGTATCTGCCCTCCTATATGTGCGAAACCCTCCGCGCCGGACTCAAGGAAATGGATAAGCGTCTGAAAGGCTTCGCCTGTGATGATGCTGTCCTGACCGGTGTCGAAGCAAGAAGTTCTTCCCCCGTCAGAATCCTCCGTGATGAGAATTTCTATAGTATCAGTATCAAGGGCTTTTATCCGTGCGGTGAAGGTGCTGGCTATGCCGGAGGCATCACATCTGCCTCCGTAGACGGCATCCGGTGCGCCGAAGCTTTAATCAAGAATCTGAATGAGGTGAATCTCCATGCCTGAATTAACAGATATGAATTACGTCCGCGAAGTCATGAACCGCCACGGCTTTCAGACTTCCAAAGCTCTGGGGCATAATTTCCTGATAAATCCTTCCGTCTGCCCTAAAATGGCCGAACTCGGCAACGCAAAAACCGGATTCGGCATTCTGGAAATCGGCACGGGAATCGGCGTTCTGACAAAGGAACTCGCCAAAAGAGCCGATAAAGTCGTTGCTGTCGAACTGGATGAAAAATTATTCCCCATTCTGGATGAAACTCTCGCAGAATTCGATAATATCAAAATCATCCACGGCGATGCCCTCAAGTATGATTTGCATACGCTGATTCAGGAAGAATTTCAGGGAATGGAAACCGCTGTCTGCGCGAATCTGCCTTATTATATCACATCTCCGCTGATTATGAAACTTCTGGAAGACAGACTTCCCGTAAAAACTATCACCGTAATGGTGCAGAAAGAGGCCGGTCAAAGACTCTGCGCACCTGTCGGAAGTCGGGAATCCGGTGCAGTAACGGTCGCTGTCGCCTATTACGGAAAGGCCGTTAAGCTGTTTGATGTCTCAAGAGGGAGCTTTCTCCCTGCGCCGAATGTCGATTCCGTTGTGATGCAGATAGAACGCTATCCGGAAAATATCTGGAACGTACAGGATGAAGCCTTATTCTTCCGGATGGTGAAAATCGGCTTTTCCCAGCGCAGAAAACAGCTCTCCGGAGTGCTCGCCGGAGGAATGGGCATTTCCAAAGCTGATATGAAAGAAATCTTCAATCAGGCCGAAATTGCCCCCTCCGTCCGGATTGAAGCCCTCACGATGCCGGAACTTGTCAGATTAAGCAATGCTGTCAGCAATAAGATAAATCAAACATAAGCAACAGGTAATTTTTATGGATTTCAAAATTAAAAACGACACTCTGACAAATTATACTGGACACAGCCAAAGTTCACTGACGATTCCCGAAACCGTCAAAGAAATCGGAAGCTGGTCGCTTGACAATCATCCGGAACTGTATTATATTGTGATTCCGCCGTCTGTCTGGAAAATCGGCTATCATTCATTCTATGAAGATGAAAATTTAACTTCTATCGTTGTGGACAGGAAAAATAAATATTTTTCGAGTATCGGCAGTGTTTCTAAAAGTATCCTCTGCGATAAAGAAAAGAAAACTCTGCTCTGCTGTCCTAACGGTCGGGAAAGCGTTCACATTCCGGCCAGCATCATCAGCATGAAAGAAACGGATGCCTTCGCCGGATGCAAAAAACTGAAAAACATCACTGTTGATGAAAAAAATCCGAAATATACCGTCCTCAATGGCGTTCTGTATGAACATGATAACCGGAAACTGACAAAATTAGTCCGCTGTCCGGTCGATAAAGTCTCTCTGCATATTCCCGACAGCATCACCGAGATTTATAATCACGCATTTGAAGGCTGTACGGAACTGGAAGAAATCATCCTTCCGGAAGGAATTACCAAACTGGAAGGCTATACTTTTAAGCACTGTCACAATCTGAAACGGGTACAGTTTTCAAAAAATCTGAAAAATATCGGAGATTCCTGCTTTCGGGAATGTTATCATCTGGAAGAAGTCATTCTGCCGAATGGTATGAAAGGAGTCATCGCCGGAGCATTCAACAATTGCAGAAAACTGAAAAAATTAGTCATTCCGGAAAGTGTCAGCTTTACAGGCCATATCGCCGGAGGATGCGTTTCACTGGAAACTCTTATCTGTCACGGCATCGAAATCAGGAAACAGGAGTTTGAAAATCTCCCTTCCGAGGCAAGCAGTATTATCTGGCTGATAGTTCAGAAACGCTTTGATGAAAAATTACCTCCTGACATAAAATACCGGATAATTTATCAGATGTTTGTCAGAAATCCGGATGATGAAAAAATAAATATTTATATCAAACAAAATTTTGATGCTATCATTTCCATCCTGATTGAAATCAATCAGATACAGATGGTTCAGAATTATATCAAATCATTCCGGCGGTATCTGAATTCGCAGAATCTGGATAAATTCATCCGGTGTGCAATTGATAATCAGAAATATGAAATTCAGATATTCCTGACAAATCTGAAATATCAGAGAAATGATTTCACTGAAAAAGACTGGACACTGTAAATCCGGCAATATTCCGGAAAAGCTGACATTCGCGGGAAATGACTGACTTTCTTCATGAAAATTTCTGAAATAGCATCACGATTCGACAAATTTCGCAGACGGACTCTGCTATAATAGAAGTATGATTTCTATTTCTATGATATGCAAGGAGCTGTTTGATGATGCTGAAAAAATTAATCCGGAACGAATGGATTCAAGTCCCTGTCTGCTGTGCGTTATCCGCCGGCGGAGGGTATCTGCTGTCGATGGGAACAGTCAGCGGAATTGTTTCGCCGTTAGCGGCGGCACTCGCCGGAATATGCAGTCCGCTGTACATATTCTGCATTCTGCTGGGAAGTCTGCTTTCCTACTGCGTGCAGGGCGCACCCGAAGGTATGCAGTTTTTACTGACTTCACTGATTGCGATACTCTGTATCAGAATTTTCTTCTATGATAATTTCAAGCCGTGGATTTCGGGAATTCTGACAGCAGTCACCTGCATCGGCGCAGGCATCATGCTGGATGTGCTCTTTCAGGGCGGAGAAGGAAAACTGCCGTTATACATCCTCGAATCGTTCATGACCGGAACAGCTTCTTTTTTTCTGTCGGATGCCGTGCAGAATCTTCGGGAACATCAGCGCATTACCCTCGGCGGCGCGAAAAGCTTTACTTTTTCGATATGCTATCTGTTAATCATCACCGCGCTCTGCGGAATTGATTTTGAATTCTGCAATCTGGGGAGAATCATCGGTATGACAGTCACGCTGACAGCTTCAAGACAGTTCCGGCAGTCCGCCGGAACGCTCTGCGGTGCGCTGACCGCCTGCGGAGTCGTGTTATGCAGTGTACCGCTGGGGATGCCTCTGCTGTTTCTGCCGGTGACAGCCATGCTCGCCGGATTTCTGTATCAGATTCCCAATGCGTTTTATATCCCCGTTTTCTTCTTGATGCAGTTATTCAGCAGTGCGGTGCTTGACAGCAGTATCGGGATTATCAGAATCCTGTCGGAACTGATTATCTCCTGTACCCTGTATGCCGTCTTCTGCCGGACGGAGTTCCGGAACTGGATTTCTTTTCCGGAATCTGTGCCATCCGGACAGAAACAAGTCATTCAGCAGGAGATTTTTCTCAGTAAGGCCTTACAGGAATTACGCGAAGAAACTTCCGCAGTGATGAGGCATCTGACCGTCAGCGCACCGCCTGAACCTATCGAACAGGTCAGGGAAACTATATGTCAGCACTGTCCGCTTTACGGACAGTGCTGGAAACAGAATCAGAATCAAACAGCACAGGCCTTTCAGCAGATGCTCCATACTCCTGCGGTCATCCCCGAAGCACTGGAACACTGCCCCGAACGGAAACAGCTTTCCGCCATGATGCAGGTCAGCACCCAGCGGAGAACCGTCCGCCAGATACAGAATGTCAGCCTGATGCAGAATCGGGAAATGATGCTGGAATATCTGCATCTTCTGGAGCATATTACCGCAGATTCCGCACGGCGGCGCGCTTTGCAGTTCTGCGATGCTGAAACTGCTATGCTCAGGAACATCCTGACAAGATGCGCCGTTACCGATGACGGAGGCTGTTTTGTCTGCAAGCTCCGCAGCGGCCGCTATGCCGCCGAAATCTATTCCGGACAGGATGCTTTTCCGCTGGCGACCATTCAGGAATTGTTAAGCCGTCAGCTGGATATTGAACTGAAAGCTGTTTCTGTCGCACATCGGAATCAGACAAGATACTGTCTCTATGAAGTACCGGCTTATCACATGGAATACGCGCTCCGGAGTCAGAACGCGCCGGCATACGAACGATGCGGCGACCATGCGGATGCCTTTACGGATGCGGCCGGAAATCAGTATCTTGTCATCTCTGATGGTATGGGGAGCGGCAGTCCGGCATCTCTGGCATCACGGATTGCTGTCCGCACTTTCCGGAATATGATAGGATGTGATATGCCTGTTGATTCCGCCATCCGCCTGATGAATGCCCTGCTCATGACCGAAACCAATACGGAAAATTTCGCTACGCTGGATATTGTCTTTCTGAATGTGGATACCGGTGAACTGTCTTTCTGCAAATCGGGTTCGGCCTCGGCACTGTTCTGCCGGAATGGGGAAATGCATCAGATACTTGCCCAGAGTTTTCCGCTGGGGATTGTTCCGGATGCACCGCCCAGCCGGACGAAACTTCATGCACAGGATGGTGATGCTGTCATTCTGCTGTCTGACGGCATCAGCGAAGCGGAATATCCTTATATCCGTCAGCTGATTTCTCAGAATCCCTCTCCGGAACAGCTCCTGAACGCTGTTTTTGAGAAAGCACCTGTCTTTCACGGCGGTACAGTTCGGGATGACATGACAGTCATTACTGCCTGCGTGAAAAGTCAGATTCCGGTTTCGCATCGGAAGTCTGCTCCGCGAAAGCGACAGCGTTCGTCTCCGGAGGCGGTCATCCGTTAAATTTTGCCATATTTTTTAGGCAAAATTAACAAAATTTAACGATAGCTTTTATTGAAAAACATGATTTTTAAACAGGACTATGAAAAATACTTGAAATACTTCATATTTTTTGTTAGAATAGAAAGGGGAGATGATAGAGGAAACCGGAAATCGTGTACTCTCATCCTGCATATATGATAACATAAAACCAGACGTTTGGCAAATTCAAGTAAGAAAGGATTAAAGTTACTGGTATTGCATCACTGCGGTATCTCAAAAATACAGCACAGCAATATGTACCCGTTCGTTAGCGGGGAATTTACGCCTTCGGAGTATCGTGCCAACGCAGAAATGCGGATACGTTGAACAAGGAATGAAACACAAGTGCAGATTATCTGCATTTCGGCAGTTTTCAGTAACGGCAGAGATTTCATGAATACTAAAAAAACAGAGAATCCGAATGATTTTCCTCTTTATTTGTTCTATCAGGGGAAAAATAACGAAAGCTATAAGTTTTTCGGCGTACATGAGATAGAAGAAGACGGCGTGAAAAAACACCGTTTCCGCGTATGGGCTCCGAACGCTGTCAGCGTTTCGGTAGTAGGAGATTTCAATAACTGGAAACGTGAACCCAATCCCATGACCCTCATCACGGACGGCGTATGGGAGGCAGTGATTGAAAATCTCGCCCAGTTTGATGCCTATAAATACAGCATTGAAACGCGTTCCGGCGAACTGCTTATGAAAAGTGACCCTTATGCCAATCATTTCGAGACGCGTCCGGCCAATGCTTCCAAAATCTACGAAAGTTCCTATACATGGCATGACAGTGAATGGCTGGAAAAGAAAACCCGTCAGATTGTCTATAAAAGTCCCATGAATATTTATGAAGTACATCTGGATTCATGGAAAAGAAACGATGATAATACCGTTCTGGATTACGTGACATTTGCCAAGCAGATGATTCCGTATATGAAAAAAATGTCCTATACCCATATTGAATTCATGCCTCTGACGGAATATCCGTTTGACGGTTCATGGGGGTATCAGGTAACGGGCTATTTTGCACCTACTTCCCGTTACGGCACACCTGACCAGTTCCGCGAAATGATTGATTTGTTCCATCAGAACGAAATCGGCGTGATTCTGGACTGGGTTCCGGCGCACTTCCCGAAAGATGCCTACGGCCTGTATGAGTTTGACGGCACATGCTGTTATGAATATACCGACCCTAATAAAATGGAGCATAAATCATGGGGTACAAGAGTATTTGACTATGGAAAGGGCGAAGTGCGTTCTTTCTTGATTTCCAGTGCCTGCTACTGGCTTGACCAGTTCCATCTGGACGGCCTGAGAGTGGATGCTGTTGCCTCAATGCTCTATCTGGACTACGACCGCAGAGACGGCGAATGGACTCCCAATATCAACGGCGGTCATGAGAATCTCGAAGCAGTAGAATTTTTCCGCAATCTGAACGAAGCTGTCTTCTCCAAGCATCCCGATGTGCTCATGATTGCTGAAGAATCCACTGCATGGCCATTAGTCACCAAGCCGACTGACATCGGCGGACTGGGATTCAATTTCAAGTGGAATATGGGCTGGATGAATGATATGCTCCAGTATATGTCTCTTGACCCGATTTACAGAGCGTTCAATCATGACAAGCTGACATTCTCATTCTTCTACTGTTTCTCTGAAAATTACATTCTGCCGATTTCGCATGATGAAATTGTTTACGGCAAGTGCTCCATGCTGAGA
>JAFUWP010000180.1 GCA_017483405.1 Oscillospiraceae bacterium
CCGAGGCGCATGATGGCCTTTTCCGGCATTTCGGTGGATTCTGCGAGTTCAAGAGCCTGTTCCATAATCCGGACGAAATCCTGTAGATGTTCGGCAGTCGGGAACATCTTCCGGACGGTATGCAGAGCTGTATAGCCTGCGCCGCGGATGTCATATTCTTCCTGCGCGATTAAGCGAATCATTTCGGATAACATGCCGGCCGGCATCCATCCGAGTTCATGGCCGTGCGTGATGGCCGCCGCCTGACAGCCGAGCATGACGGTCTGTTCATCGGAAAGGCCTTCTATCAGGCCGATGGGCGCAGTCCGCATGACACCGCCGCATCCTTTACTGTGATTGAGAGGCTGTTCTATCGTGCCTGTTCCGCCGTTCTGTAGTGCGCTCATGCAGGTCAAACCAGGGGCGCGCCGTGTGAATAACTCCGGAACATTGAGCATTTCCGTTTTAAACTCTACATGAGGATTTTTCGTCTGTGTCTGATACCAGTCAAGATAAGCCTTCCGGATAGATTCCGGATACTCCTCCGGAGTTTCAGCATTCAGCAGGCCGGCGGCCGTGAATAATGTCATCTGGGTATCATCCGAGAAAATCGCTTTCCCGTTATGCAGAACATATTCTGTAATTCCTTCCGCACCAAATTTGATTAAAATATGTCTTCTGCGCATGAATTCGACTTCATAGCCGAGGGCATCGCCGGCCGCTCCGCCGATAATACATCCTCTGTATCTTCTTCGTTTTTTCATAATTTACCATCCTTTCCGTGCAAGAATTTTATCTATTATAACATATTTTAAGTCAGAAGTCAATATCCGCAACTGTTCCAATTTGTAAAAAATGACTGAAAATATACAGAATCTTAAATTTTTTTATAAATATTAAGTTTTTGTTCATAATTAGTTTACAAATTCTGCCCAAAAACTATTGAAATTCTATGTAAAATATGTTACAATATATATAACATTAATCGTTTAACATCAGCATTCATAGACCAAAAATCAAAAGGGGGATTTTTACTATGACTTTCAAAAAAATGGCCGGATTCTTCACCGCCGCTATGATGATTGCTAATGCATCCGCTTCAACAGCTCTGCCGACTTCCGCAGAAGATACCGTTCTGCACAGCGCAGACTTTGAAAACGGTACTGATGGCTGGTCCAGCTTCGGCGGTACATCCGTCACCACCACTAACGACACCGCTCACAACGGAAAAGCAAGCCTGTATATCTCCGGCAGAACTGACAGCTGGCAGGGCGCATCGCTCTCCGGTGAAAGCATCCTTCAGGCCGGACAAACCTATCAGTTCAATGCATGGGTACAGGCATCCGGTGCGGATACCATTCAGCTCACGCTGAAATATACCGACAGCACCGGCAGTGCGCAGTATAAAGGCATCAGCAGTGCTGATTCCACCAAAGGTACTTGGTCGGAAATCAGCGCAAGCTACAGCATCCCGTCAGATGCTACTGATATTCTGATTTATTTCCAGACTTCTTCCGGAACAGCCAATTTCATGGTTGATGATGTTACCATCAAGGGCGAAGCCAGCTGGAGCACTGCTGCACTCGACAGAACACCGCTCAAAGATGTGTATGCAAATTATTTCAAAATCGGATGCGCCGCTACTCCGTCAGAAATCAATACAACCATCTCTCTGGATATTGTGAAGCATC
>JAFUWP010000181.1 GCA_017483405.1 Oscillospiraceae bacterium
AATCCTGAACCCCTTCCCGAACAGGAAGATTCCGAACAAGGAGAGAATATATCATGAAGATTGTGATTCCTGATGGTGATACCCTCGCCCTTCCGGATATGAAAGCCCATATACTGGAAATCTTCTCGAAGTATGGCGAAGTTATCTGCAACGGCGCGACAAGCCCCGATGAAGTCGCCGGAAAAATCGGCGATGCGGATGCTGTTCTCTGCAATAAGACACCCATCACCAGAGAAGTGATACATCAATGCAAAAATCTGAAATATATCGGCTTATTCGCAACGGGGTATAATAATATTGATATTCCGGCGGCATCAGAAAGAAAGATTACCGTCTGCAATGCCGGAGAATATTCCACTCATGCAGTCGTACAGCATACGTTTGCATTGCTGTTCAGTCTGGCCGGAAATCTGAATGCCTATCACAAGGCCGTCAGCCAAGGGGAATGGGAACGCAGTCAGGTATTTTCTTATTTTCCGTATCCGGTGCATGAGTTATATCAGAAAACAATCGGAATCATCGGTTACGGAAGTATCGGCCGGAATGTCGCAAAAGTTGCCGATGCCCTCGGAATGAGAGTTATCATCAATACCAGAACGAAACCGGAATCCTGTCCGTTTGCACTGGTTTCTCAGGAAGAAATCTTCCGGCAGTCGGATGTTGTGACGATTCACTGTCCGCTGACGGAACAGACCGCAAATCTGATACGGAAAGAAACTTTGAACCTGATGAAACCTTCCGCCTATCTGATTAACACCGCAAGAGGCGGTATCGTCTGTGAGCAGGATTTAGCCGATGCCCTCAATCAGGAAAAAATCGCCGGTGCTGGTCTGGATGTGCTCGTACAAGAGCCGATGTCTCCGGAAACACCTCTGAAATCTGCGAAAAACTGCCTGATTACTCCGCATATTGCATGGTCGGCGGTCGAAACCCGTGAAAGATTATTACAGATAGTTTCCGATAATCTCGAAGCCTATCTCGCAGGCAGTCCCAAAAATCAGGTAAATTAACAAGAAAGGCAAGAATAAATTTTATGATAGATTTAAGAAATAAAAAGCGTATTGTGATTAAATTAGGTACTTCCACATTGGCACATAAAACCGGAAAGCTCAATATCCGCCGGATGACGAATTTAACCAGAGTGCTGGCAGATTTGCAGAATGCCGGTCATGAAATCATTCTGGTTTCGTCCGGTGCGGTCGGACTGGGAGTCGGCAAGCTCAATCTGAAAGAGCGTCCGAAGGATACCCCCTCGAAACAGGCCGCCGCCGCTGTCGGTCAGTGCGAACTGATGCATATCTATGATGAAATGTTCGCGAAATATGGCATCACCGTAGCACAGATTCTCCTGACCAAAACGATTATCAGTTCTCCTGACAGAGTCGATAACGTCCGCAATGCCATTGATGCGCTGACGGAACTCGGCGTGATTCCGATTGTGAATGAAAATGATACTGTCGCTATTGATGAACTGGAACTCGAAATCGGCGAAAATGATTCACTTTCCGCGCTTGTGGCATCTATCGCAGGTGCGGAGGCCTTAATTATCCTGTCGGATATTGATGGTCTGTATTCAGATGACCCGCACCGGAATGAAAATGCAAAAATCATCTCGGTTGTCGAGAAGATTGACGAACATATTGAAGAAATCGCCGGAGGCGCAGGGAGCAAATTAGGTTCGGGCGGTATGGCCACAAAAATCAATGCCGCGAAAATTGCAACATCCGCCGGCGTGGATATGATTATCATGAACGGTAAGAATCCGGAAGATTTATACAGATTATTTGACGGCGAAGAACTCGGAACATATTTTCCGGCTTCTAAATAACAGAAATCCGCAGAGAGGGGAATTTATCATGAATTATATGGAAGAATTAGGCCAGAAGGCCAAACAGGCAAGCTATTCCGCGGCCAGTGCCGGAACAGTGCTCAAGAATCAGGCACTGAAAGCCATTTCCGAAGCTTTGATTCAGAATACTGGCAAAATTATCGAAGCCAATCAGAAAGATATGGAAAATGCGGTTCAGAATAATATGACTCCGGCCATGCAGGACAGACTGAAACTCGATGAAAAACGCATTCAGGCGATTGCCAATGCCGTTCTGAAAGTAGTCGCTCTGGATGACCCTGTCGGCGAAGAAGTCAAGGGATGGCTTCGTCCGAACGGTTTGAGAATCCGTCAGGTGCGCGTACCGATGGGCGTTATCGGAATTATTTTTGAATCCCGTCCGAATGTTACTGTTGATGCCGCTGTACTCTGCCTGAAAGCCGGAAATGCAGTTATCCTCCGCGGCGGAAAAGAAGCCATCAATTCTAATCTCTGTTTGGTGAAGGTCATGCAGGAGGCACTTGTCAGTGTCGGACTGCCTGCGGAACTGGTTCAGCTGGTCGAAAAGACTGACAGGGAAACTGCCGCCGATATGATGAAATTAAATGGCTATCTGGATGTTCTGATTCCCAGAGGCGGTGCAGGTCTGATTCAGGCCGTTGTCAAGCAGGCAACCGTTCCAGTTATCGAAACCGGTGCAGGAAACTGCCATGTCTATATTGATGAATCCGCTGAACCCGAAATGGCTGTCAGCATTGCCGATAACGCAAAAACTCAGCGTCCTTCCGTCTGCAATGCGATTGAAACTCTCCTGATTCATAAGAATATCGCGGAAAGCATTCTGCCCGAAATCAAAAAAGCGTTCGATAAGCATGAAGTTATCATTCACGGATGCGGAATCACTAAAAAAATTCTCGGTGACTGCGTGATTCCCGTGACAGAAGAAGATTATTTCAAGGAATACGGCAATTATGAAATTGCAGTCCGGATTGTGGATTCTGTTGAAGATGCTGTTTCGCATATCCAGAAATACAGTACAAATCATCCAGAAGCTATCATCACCCAGAACATGAACAATGCAGAATATTTCCTGAATCATGTAAACTCTGCGGCGGTTTATGTGAATGCATCCACCAGATTCACCGATGGGGAAGAATTCGGTTTCGGCGCGGAAATCGGCATTTCTACGCAGAAACTCCATGCGAGAGGGCCTATGGGTCTGCTCGCCCTGACCACAACACAATACAGAATTACCGGAAACGGCCAAATCAGAGGTTGATAATATCTTATGAAAAGAGAACTCCATGATTTGCTTCGTAATTTAGTGGATGATTCTGACCTTCCGCCTTCTCCGGAAATCTCCGTCAGTGAGGAATCCCGTCAGAAAGTGGATGCTATCGTTGAAAAAATGAATCGGGAACAGGCTTCTGCGCCGACAGTTCCGAAACCCGTCTATGATGCACCGCCGTCAAGAAAACGTCCGCCGGTAGTCACACCCGACCCCGTAAGCCATTTTTCAGAAGAACCTTCTCAGAATCCGGTTGTCCGGATGCATGACAGACTTCTTGGGGATGCCCTTCCTCAGCCGGATTTCGAGAGAAAACCGGTTTCCGATGCAGAACAGAAACATAAAAAATCAAAACATAAGAAACGCAAAAAAACAAAAGCCGAAACTGCTCCGGAAACTGCAAAGCCGAAAAAGAATTTTCATATCGAAATCAGAGACGAACTTCCGTCGGATGTTCCCAGAGATACCAGCATCGCCGACCGCCTGAAACAGGAAAAATTAGAGGCGGTTCTGGCCGCAACGCCGCCGCGGACTCCCGAACAAATCCGGAAAGACAAAATCCGCAGACGCGCCGAGGAAATCCGCAGAAAAATGAAACAGGCCGTTCTTCCGCCTGACCCCCTTCCCGAACAGGAAATTCCTGAACCGGAAGAAGAAATTCCGGCTTGGGAAGATGCACTCTCGGAATTTTCCAAGATTGCAGAAACCGAACATTCCGCCCAGCTTAAATTTCTGCGCGAAACCGAAAGTCCGGAACTTCCGGCCTTATCGGAGATGCCTGAAATTCCGGCCGCTTCCCGTGAAGATGCCGGCTTGAAACAGATGTCGGAAAGGCTCAGTGATGTGACTCTGGAAGAATCGGAAACTGCTGGTACGGAATTTTCTGAAACGGAATCTTCCAGAAAATCCGGAAAGAAAAATAAAAAATCCAAAAAGCATAAAAAATCACAGAAAAATAAAAAAATGGCGAAAAAAGGCTTTATCGGCAGGATTTTCGCTTTCTGGGAGAAGGTTTTCACACGCGATACCGCACATATCAAAGAACCAAGTCCGAAGGAATTACCTGTTCCGAATCCGGAAGTTTCTGAACCCGAAGAAGAACCTGTATTCTATCAGCCGCCCGAAAAGGTGACGGAAGTACATATCCGGCCGGAACAGCCGCCCGAAGAACAGGAAATGAATCTGGATTTCAGCGTGACAGCGACATTCAGAACGGTTTCCATGCAGGCTGTCAGGCCGAAAGAAAAAAAGAAAGTTCCCGTTTCCAGAAAGAAACGGAAAAACCATCATAAGGAGAATTGATAACTATGAAGATTCTGGTTGCCGGATTAGGCTTAATCGGCGGTTCGCTCTGCAAGGCGATTCACGCTTATACTGACCATGCTGTTTACGGATGGAACAGAACAAAGGCTGTTGCCGAAAAAGCTCTCGCGGAACATGTTATTGATGAAATCGCTGGAGATGACTGCTCCGGCTTTGATATGATTATTACTTCGCTCTATCCGGATTTGACAAGAAAATGGGTCAGAAATCATATCGGAACGATGCAGAAAAATGCTATCGTTCTGGATGTCACCGGCGTAAAGACTGACCTCCCCAAAGAAATGACGGAACTCTGTGATGCGCATGGTGTGCATTATCTGAGTACCCATCCGATGGCCGGTAAGGAAAGAGCCGGCTTCGATGTTTCGGATGAGAATCTGTTTCAGGGGGCGAATTTCATCATGACACCCCTTCCCGAAACGCCGAAATCTATCATCGCACAGGTGCAAAATTTCGCGCATCAGGTAGGTTTCCGGAAATTTGTCATCACGACTCCGGAAATGCATGACAGAATGATTGCCTATACCTCTCAGCTCGCACATGTGGTATCGAGTTCCTACGTGCAAAGCCCTGAAATTCAGTTCGAGAGCGGATTTTCCGGCGGAAGTTTTCAGGATATGACCCGCATCGCAACCATGAATGAGGATATGTGGGCAGATTTATTCATGGAAAATCAGGAGAGTCTGTCCTATGAACTGGATATTCTGATTCAGCATTTGCAGGATTATCAGAAAGCACTCGCCGATAAGGACAGAGATGCTGTTTATGCGCTCATCCGTGACGGAAGACTCCGCAAAGAACAGAATCTCAAAAACAGAAGAAATTCTCCCACCGTGATTGATTTAACCAAGAAAGAGAGTAACTCATGAGCAAAGGCAAAACAAAAGCAATTGTTACCGGTGTCGTGATTGCACTGGCTGTACTGTTTGTCGGCGGAAATGCGGCAACTGTCGTTCCGGCCGGACATACCGGCGTTGTCGTGACGCTCGGACAGGTATCGCAGAACGTCCTGAGCGAAGGCTTTCACTTCAAAGCACCGTTCATCCAGAATGTGCAGAACGTCTCGAATAAGATTCAGGTTTATGAAGCACCGGCATCGGCAGTCTCGAAGGATTTGCAGACGGTCAGCAGTACCATTGCGGTCAATTACAGATTGGTTTCCAACATGTCCGCACAGATGTATCAGAATGTCGGCACGGATTATCAGACTGTCTTAATCACGCCCGTTGTGCAGGAGTGCATGAAGGCCGCTACTGCCAAATATACCGCAGAAGAACTGATTACCAAACGTACCGCAGTCGGCGATGAAGTCAAGACCGAACTCGATACCAAACTGAATGATTACGGAATCTATATCGAAAAGTTTAATATCGTCAATTTTGATTTCTCTGCTGAATTCAATGCCGCTATCGAGGCCAAGCAGGTCGCTGAACAGAATCTCATCAAGACCCAGACCGAACAGAAACAGCAGATTGTCATCGCCGAAGCCGAAGCCAAAAAGAAAGTCATCGCCGCCAATGCCGAAGCCGAAGCCATCCGCGCCAAAGCCGAAGCGCAGGCCGATGCTAACAAGAAAATTGAAGAATCTCTCTCCAATAAAGTCCTGATGTACAATCAGATTGAAAAATGGGACGGTGTTATGCCGAAAGTTACCAGCGGAAACAATAGTTCTCTCATGATTGATGTCCCTATTGAGGAAAATAATAGCTATATACCGGATAACGGAGAATGAGAATCGTGCAGAATCTTGATTTTTCAGATATTTCCATTGCCGGAAGATTCGCCTATGCGAATTGCTGTATTGAAGAATATCTTACAGAACAAGGCGAATCTCTCGAAAAATGGAGCATCATTCTTGATTGGCTCTGGAGCTTTTCGGAACAGCAGGACGCGCGCGGATACTGGTATGATTTGGCTAACCGTTTTCCGGATGCAATTCTGGAATCGGATACGTATCAGCCAGAAAACTGGCTCGGACAGAAGGATGTCGGAACAGATGTATCAGAATCGGAATGGAATGCCCTGCGCAAACTCTATAC
>JAFUWP010000182.1 GCA_017483405.1 Oscillospiraceae bacterium
TAGTTTATGATGTCGAAAATATCGACTGCGCCGCGTGTGCCGCTAAGATTGAAAATGCTGTCCGGAAACTGGACGGCGTGGAATCTGCCGTGCTGTCCTACACATCAGGGCAGTTACATCTGCGCGTTTCCGGCGATGCCGATAAAAAAGAACTGCTCCGGAACATCAGGCAGGTTACGAATCAGATTGCCGAAGGTGTTGTTTTCCGCAAGCATGAAACCGCTAAGAAAACCGCATCCGAACCGGAAAATCATAATTCTGAAATCACTCTGCTGGTGATTGGCGCGTTGCTGTTCCTGATTGGCCTCATCCTCGACTGGACAACCGGAAATGAAATGTTATCCCGTATCTTCCTGATGGGTGCATATCTGCTGATGGGATGGGAAGTGCTCTGTACGGCATTCAAGAGCATCCTGAAAGGGCAGATGTTCGATGAAAATTTCCTGATGAGTATTGCCACCATCGGCGCATTATGCATCGGTTCGTGGGAGGAATCCGCCGGCGTGATGCTGTTTTACCGTATCGGGGAATTATTTGAACACATCGCAGTTGAGAGAAGCCGGAAATCCGTGATGCAGGCCATCGACATGCGCCCCGAAACCGTCCGGAAGATTTTCAGCCGTACCGATATTAGAAACATTCCGGCCGAAAAGGTCAGAAAAGGGGATTTACTTCTTGTCAGGGCAGGGGACAGAATTCCGGTAGACGGCATCATCCGCAAAGGGGAAAGCTCTGTTGATACTTCCGCGATGACCGGTGAATCCGTTCCGGTTGCAGTTCGCGAGGGGAGCGAGGTCATGTCCGGATGCATCAATCTGAATGGTGTTATCGAACTCGAAGCCACGGCGGAACTCAAAGATTCCATGATAACCAGAATTCTGGACAGTGTGGAGAATGCCGCCGCAGGCAAGCCGAAACTTGACAGATTCATCACCAGATTTTCGAGAGTTTATACACCGGTTGTCGTAGGCATTGCGCTCCTGACGGCGGTTGTGCCTTCGCTCATCACCGGAAACTGGAATTACTGGATTTATGCGGCTCTGAATTTCCTGATGATTAGCTGTCCCTGTGCGCTGGTTCTGAGTGTGCCGTTAGCATTCTTTTCCGGTATCGGGGCAGGCTCGGCGAAGGGAATTCTCTTTAAGGATGGCATCTCTATCGAGGCGATGGAGAAAATCAAAGCTGTCGTGATGGATAAAACCGGAACGCTCACAAAAGGTACGTTCACCGTTACCGAAGCCGAAACGACTGACTGCAATACCGAAGCCCTCTTTCAGATGTGCGCCGCGTGTGAGAGTTATTCTTCTCATCCGGTAGCGAAAAGCATTCTGGCCTACATGCAGGAACAGGGCATCGAATACGAATCGGCTAAGATGGTTCGGGAACTTTCCGGACGGGGGATTCTGGGGCAGGTCAACGGCCGTCAGGTCGCCTGCGGAAATGAAAAGCTGATGGAAGAATTAGGCATCGAATATCCGCCGTGCAATTCCGCCGGAACGTGCATTTATGTCGCTGTGGATAATTCCTATTACGGAAGATTGGTTCTCTCCGATTTGCCGAAGGAACACGCGCAGGAAACTGTAACAACACTGAATCAGAAAGGTATCTACACCGTAATGCTCACCGGTGACAGCTCCGAACATGCCAAGAAAGTCGCCGATGATTTGCAGATTCAGGAAGTTCATGCAGGCCTGCTCCCAACTGAAAAGCCCGAATATCTGAAACAAGTCCGTCAGCAA
>JAFUWP010000183.1 GCA_017483405.1 Oscillospiraceae bacterium
AACATGATACCATGTTTATTTTATCACAAATCTGAATATTTGTCAAGAAAGTTTCCCGTAAAGAGTGCTTTATTTTCTGAAATTTTCAAAAAAATGCCGTCTGCCGGAAAACAGACAGCATTTTTTCAATTCATTCGCTCAGCAGATGGGCAATTGCGGCATCCATTTCGGCGGATTCATGCAGTTCAATCACACCGAGGTCACAGCATTTTGCAAGTGACGGGTCAAAAGGCAGCTGCGCCAGCAGCGGAATGTGATATTTTTCAGCGATTTCGGCGGTATGGCTTTCACCGTAAATCATGATTTTTTTTCCGCAGTCAGGACATACTGCATAACTCATGTTCTCGACAAGCCCCAGAACCGGAATATTCATCATTTCGGCCATGCGGACAGCCTTCTGCACAATCATGGAAACTAAATCCTGCGGAGATGTTACGATAATAATGCCATCCACCGGAATGCTCTGGAATACTGTCAGGGGGACATCACCCGTTCCAGGAGGCATATCCACAAACATATAATCCACATCGTTCCAGATAACATCCGTCCAGAACTGCTTGACAACCCCTGCGATAACCGGTCCTCTCCAGACAACAGGGTCAGTATCATGTTCGAGCATGAGATTCACGGACATAATATCAATCCCCATCTTGGAACGCGCCGGAATCATGCCGAGTTCATTGCCGAGAACTCTTTCTTTCACGCCGAATGCTTTCGGAATCGAAGGGCCTGTAATATCGGCATCGAGGATAGCCGCATGTTTGCCGGCTCTCTGCATTCCGACAGCCAGCATCGAAGATACCAGCGACTTTCCGACACCGCCTTTTCCGCTGACTACGGCAATCACTTTCTTGATTTTGCTGAGTTCGTTAGGTTTTTCATGCAAATCCTGCGGAGCGGTGCGTTCACCGCAGGAACTTCCGCAGGTACTGCAATCATGTGTACAATTTTGATTTTCTGTGCTCATTGCTGAAACAACTCCTTAAATAAAAATTTTAAATTTATCATCACATCAGAGGCGCAAACAGCCGCAGAATACTGCTGACAATTCGTTTCAGCAGAGGCCGTTTCCGACAGTCTTCCGATGTAATTTCCACACATTTTTCAAGTGACTGCATAAAATCATCCCTGATTGCCGTCACAGTACGGCTCTGATAAAATACCGCTGCACATTCAAAATGCAGATACAGACTTCTGTAATCCATATTGATAGTCCCCGAAACTGCAATTCTGTCATCGGAACTGAAATTCTTCGCATGAACAAACCCAGGCAGATATTCATAAATCCGGACATGTTCATCAAGAAGTTCCTGATAATAACTCCATGCTATCGAATACACATACCATTTATCCGGAATATGAGGCATCATCAGGCGGACATCCACACCCTTTTTCGCCGCAAGTCCCAGTGCCGTCACAAGTTCATGGTCAAGCACCAGATAGGGGGTCATGATATACACATAATCCTGTGCATTATTGATAATATCCAGATACACATTACGGCCGACATATTCCCCATCGGTCGGCGAATCACTGTACGGCTGAACAAATCCGTCATAATTCGCCGGAAAACTCTCTGTCGGACGATATTTTTCCAGTTCGCCCTTATCGGTTTCTTCCAGATGCCATAACTGCAAAAACATCACTGTAAAACTCCACGCGGATTCGCCTTTGCACATCACACCGCCGTCTTTCCAGTGCCCGAAACGCACTTTCTGATTGATATATTCATCCGCGATGTTGATTCCGCCCGTGAAGGCCGTGTGCCCGTCAATGACTAAAATCTTCCGATGGTCGCGGTTATTCTGCGAAGATGTCAGAAACGGCTTGAATCCGTTGAATACTCTGCACTGAATTCCGTATTCCTCCAGTTTTTTGAAATACCGCATCGGCATGATGAACTGCGTTCCGAATCCGTCATACATCAGCC
>JAFUWP010000007.1 GCA_017483405.1 Oscillospiraceae bacterium
CCGGAGCAGGAGATTCTGCACCCAGTGTGACCGGAGCAGTATTTTCTACTGTATCCGGAGCGAGCAGTTCAGAAACTTTAGTGGTCTTATCCGGAGCGACAAAGACTTCGGTATCTTTGTTATCGGGGCTGACGCGGTACAGAAGTTTCAGGCATTCTGCACAGGGCTGGCTGACTTCCAGTGAACTGAAAGAAACTGTCACCAGTTTTTCCACCAGTGTTTCGCCGTCAGGAATCATTGCCATGATAGCGTTATACTCCGGACAGGAACGCATAATCTGACCTGCACTGACTTTGACGCTTGTCACGCCGGCATAGACAGCCTGTTTTTCGGCTGTTACCAGCACACAAAGCTCGGAATCACTGCCGGAGACGAGCTGAGGTTCTTTGGTTTTCATATCTTCCATTAATTTTACAGCGAGATTATAAAACTCTTTGGCTTCCATAAAATTACCTGCCTTTCCTTAATAAAGCTGATTAAGTCTGACTGAAGAAACACGGTCTGTCCTTGCCGTTGGCCTTGGCGCGGTAAACCGCCATGACCGAACAGTTCAGCAAGTTGTCGGCGTTTCTGCTGTCCTGCGGATATGAAGCAATTCCGTAGCTGGATGTGATAGAAAGTGCCTGTCCCTGAATATTGAGCGGTTCGCCCAGTGTGCGGCGAAGCTGTTCAATCACGTTGAGAATTTCTGCCTGACTCTGCTGTCCTGTCAGGAGAATGCCGAAATCATCGCCGCCGGTTCTTGCGCAGATATATTTCTTACCGCAGTAAGATGCAACTCTTTCTGCATAAGTATTCAGAACCGCATCGCCGACTTCAGGGCCGAATGTATCATCAACAACTTTGAAATTGTCCATATCAGCATAAATAATTGTAAAAGGAACATCCTGACGGATGGCTTCCTCCATCTGTTCGGAGAAATATGCTTTATTATACAGTCCTGTCATCTGGTCTTTGTAAGCAAGATTTCTCAGTTCGGTATCTTTTCTTTCCAGTTCTCTTTTTGTATCCATCAGCTGTTCATACTGCTGATTCAGTTCCTGATGCATGTCATCATTTTTTTTCAGATAGTAATAAAGAATGCATACCAAAATAGAAGTAACAACTGCTACGATAAGGTTTGAGAAAATTGCCATGCTGTTAGAAATCAGGATGATAGCAAGCACCATGATGAAAAGACATCCGGTAATCACAAGTGCGGTGAAAAATCCTCTTTTTCTGTTGGTGATTACCATAATGATGATAGCCAGAATGGATAACTGTGCAAAAATTCCTGCAAACGGTCTGATGGCCTCTGACAGAAACGGCCCTGTTATCAGGAATCCGAATGCACTCACGATAACACAGATAATAAGAGTAATAAGATTCTTTTGATTATTTTCTCTCTCGTTCATAAAATACCTCAGTCCTTATTGATTTTTCTGTTTATGACTGGCCATAGAAACAAGCTTTGTCCTTGCCGCCAGCTTTGGCTCTGTATACCGAAACAATTGCATTTTTCAGCAAAGATGCGGAATTTTCGCCGCCGTTCGGATAGGAAACGACACCATAACTGGAAGTTACCGCAAATGCTTTGCCGTGAATGTTCATCGGCGCATTGAGGGCGCGGCGAAGCTGTTCTATTGTATTGGTCAGTTCAGATTCAGAATGTTCGCCAGTCAGCAACAGAGCGAAATCATCGCCGCTGGTTCTGGCACTGAGATATTTTGTTCCGCAGAAAGCCGAAACGCGTTCCGCATAGGTCAGCAGAGCCGCATCACCGACTTCAGGGCCGAAGGTATCGTTCACGCCCTTGAAGTTATCCATATCGGAATAGATGACGGTAAACGGCTGATTCTTCTGGATGGCTTCGTCCATCTGTTCGCTGAAATAGGCTTTGTTATTCATGCCGGTCATCTGGTCTTTATACGCAAGAATTCTGAGGCTTTCGTCTTTTTCTTCCATCAGTTTGTTAGATTCCATCAGGTTCTTGTTCTGGATGTTCAGCTGTTTGTGCATAGCATCACTCTGCGCGATATTGGAATAAATTACATAGTCGATGACGATAGCCAGAATGAAAAGGCCTATGCTGGGGAGCATTTTGATATTTCCGGTGGCTATCAGGCCAATCAATGGCGGAATGGATGTAATGCACCACATCACCACCATAGTCACAAAACCACGCTTTTTATTGGTAAGTATCGCGATTACCGAACTGATAATGCCAATCTGTGCAAACACACCACTGTAGGGAAGGAGAAATTCCAGTCCCTGTATGCCTCGCGTGAAAATAAATGAAATGACATTAGCAATCACGCAAATCACAAGGATAAGCAGATTTTTCTGCTCATTTTCGTTGTTGTTCATAAAAACCTCAATCCTTAATTATTTTTTTTATCTCTTATGCCTGACTGAAGAAGCAGGGTCTGTCCTTGCCGTTCGCTTTGGCAGTATAAGTCGCCATGATGATGTTATCCAGCAAAGATTCTGATGTTCTGCCGTCACGCGGATGCGATGCAACGCCGTAGCTTGCAGTCACGGAAAGATTTGCACCCTGTACGGTAATCTGCTCGCCGAACAGACGGCGGAGCTGTTCAATCATATTCAGAATATCAGCTTCGGTATATTCTCCCATAAGAAGAAGACCGAATTCATCGCCGGCGGTTCTGGCGCAGACATATCTGTTTCCGCAGTAATCAGAAATGCGCTTGGCATAAGTGGCAAGAGCGGCATCGCCGGTTTTCGGGCCGAAGGTATCGTTGATACCCTTGAAATTATCAATATCAATATAGATAATAGTAAATTTCGACTGAATCTTGATAGCTTCATCCATTTGTTCGCGGAAGTAGCGCAGATTGTGCATACCCGTCAGAATATCGGTATAAGCGAACGCTCTGAGGGCTTCGTCTTTCTGTTCCAGTTCGCGGTTAGCATCCATGAGCTTTTCATACTGAACAGAAATTTCCTGACGCTGTATTTCGCTTCTTTCGAGGAAGTAGTAGATAATATACATCGTCAGGATGGCGATGACATCAATCACGATACCGGTGACGGCAGATGTCTGTCCGTGCAGTGCGCCCATGAGGGCACTTAACAGTGCAAGCAAATTCAGAATTGTAGAGGCAATAAAGCCTGTTTTTCTGTTGGTTACTACCAGTACAGTACAGAGTACAATCTGAATTTCCGAGCCGATTCCGACATAAGGCCTCATAGCATCTGACAGCAAAGGCCCCATAAACAGCCATACAATCAGATATAAAACAATACATGCTGCTAAAATAGCAATACGAGTTCCGTTTTTTTTCTCCATAGTAAATTCCTCCCATAAAGATGATAAATAAGGCAGATGCCTGAAATGAAATATTGTAGTTATTCTGTAGGATAATACCGAGATTCAGGAATATAGACAGAACGATTTACATAAACAGACTGGTTTGCAGTTCTGGAGAAAAAGCAGGCTTTATTCTTACCATTGGCTTTTGCATTGTAAACGGCCATGATTGCACTGTCCAGCAAAAGTTCTGAACTTTGGCCGTCACGAGGATATGTCGCGATTCCGTAACTGGCAGTAAGTGCAAGCTTTGTTCCCTTTACGTGAATAGGTTCGTTGACCAGATTGCGAAGATTTTCAGTAATATTCAGAACATCCGTTTCAGACTGTTCTCCCATCAGCAGAAATGCAAATTCATCACCAGTAATTCTTGCACAAACGTGCTTGTTTCCGCAGAAGTCGGAAACACGCTTTGCATAAATGGAAATAGCGGCATCTCCGGTTTTTGGGCCATGAGTATCATTGATATTTTTGAAATTATCAATATCAATATAAATCACCGTGAAGGCCTCTTGTTTCTGAACAGCTTCTTCCATCTGTTCGCGGAAATACTGGATGTTATTCATTCCGGTCATGCGGTCAGTGTAAGCAAGTGTCCGAAGTGCCTCCTCCTGTTCATGCATGATTCTGTTGGCATCCATAATTTTTTCATACTGTTCAGAAAGTTCTTTTGCCTGTGCGCCGCTGACATTCATGTATGTGAGAATAATTGCTGTAGTAATAATTGTAATAATTGGGAAAAGTACACCTGGAAGTCCTCCAAGAGAATTGGCACGTATAATAGAAGTAATTGCACTCATGATACTGGCACAGCATAAAACGACAGTCGTAATAAAACCTCTTTTATAGTTGGTAATAACGATAAGCGTTGCAATCAGAATTTCAAATCCGGACAGGACACCTGCAATCTGTGAAATGGCTTCTGTTCTGAGCGGTCCCATAATTATCACAAGTATCATGTATAAGATACTTCCGACTACTAAGACAGCAATATTTCTTTTTTTATTTTTCTCCTCCATAAATCTTCTCCTTACATTAGTTACATGTATTTCAGTATCCGGCCGAAAAACCAGACACTCCCAAACAATATTTCTGATAATACAGTTGCTTAACCTTGACTGAAGAAGTAGGCTCTGGCCTTGCCGTTTGCTTTGGCATTGTAAACCGCCATGATAGCGTTATCAAACAATTCCTCCGAGTTGTTTCCGTCATGCGGATAAGAGGCGATGCCATAGCTGGCGGTCATATTGAATTTAGCACCCTGAATACTCACCGGCTTGCTGAACACTTCTCCAAGCTGTTCCACAAGCGTCAGAATATCTGTTTTGGACTGTCCGTCCGTCAGAAGAATGCCGAAGTCATCGCCGCTTCTTGCAAACTGATACTGATTCTGGCAGAGTGCGGAAAGACGTTCTGCATAAATCTTGACAGCAACATCTCCGATTTTTGAACCATAAGTATCATTGACATACTTGAAATTATCAATATCCAGATAAAGCAATGAAAATTCCGGTTTTTCCTGAATGGCTTTTTCGGTCTGTTCATACAGCCAGCGCATGTTATTGAGGCCTGTCAGACCATCAGTATAGGCAAGTTGCCGGAGTGCTTCATCTGTTTCCTGCATGGTGCGGTTGGAGTCTGTTATCTGTTCATACTGTTCAGCAAGTTCAGCACTCTGGGTATCAATTTTATCCAGAAATGTGAAGATGATAAACAAGATAGCCGCAGAAATCAGCGATACCAGAACCGCGGTGAAAGCAGTTGTAGTACCATGTGCCGCGGCAGAGGCGGCACTCATCAGATTGAGCGCACACAGAGCCATATCCACAATAAAGCCGCGTTTCCGGTTGGTTGTCACAATCAGCGCGCAGATGATAACCTGTATCTGTAGAAAAACACCGAAATACGGCCGAAGTGAATCTTTTGCCAGCGGCCCTGTAATCATGAAAAGAAACAGGTATACAATCACACCGATTATCAGAATCGCAATATGCAGCGCTTTGTTTTTTTCTTTCATAAAATGATTCATCCTTTTTCAGAATATGTTGTGAAAAACAAAAACCGGATTATACCCTGCTGAAAAAGCAGGCTTTATCCTTGCCGCTGGCTTTGGCATTATAGAAAGCCATTTCAGCATGTTCAAGCAATGTTTCCGAAGTTTTTCCGTCATTGGGATAGGAAACGATGCCATAGCTCGCTGTCAGGGAAAGCGTGTTCGTATGCAGGTTGATTTCCTTGTTGATGGTCAGACGGAGCTGTTCGATAATGTTGAGCATTTCCGTTTCATTCTGTTTTCCGGTGAGAAGAATACCGAATTCGTCACTGCTCAGCCGTGCGCAGAAATAACGGCGGTTACAGAATGCAGTAATGCGGTCTGCATACATCTTGAGTGCAGAATCACCGCTCTTAGGGCCGAACGTATCATTGATTTTCTTGAAATCATCAAGGTCAAAATAGATAATCGAAAACGGCTTGTCCTGCTGAATATCTTCTTCAATCTGCTTGCAGAAAGAGCGTTTATTCTGCATTCCTGTCAGACGGTCGGTATAGGCGAGTTCCTGTAAGGCCTCGTTTTTTTCCTGCATGATGCGCTTGGTATCCATGATAGCTTCATACTGTTCCAGCAGCTGGTCATGCTGTTTTTCACTTCTGGTCAGGTAGAAGAAGATAAGCGACATCAGGATGATGGCACATGCCGGAATCATGACACCGGTAGTGCTGTAGCGGCTTGCAGTGCCGTTGACTATCTTTATCAAAGAGCTGAGAGCTGGAAACAGTTCCAGCGCGCATGCGGCAAAATATCCCCGTTTGTGGGTCGTCATAACCAGAACCGTGGAGATGGCAACCTGAATCTGAGAGATAACGCCCTTATAAGCCGTAGCGGTTTCGGTAGGCAATGTTCTCATCAGGAGGAAAAGTGCCAGAAACAGGATAATGCCGACAATCAGAATCACCAGATTCAGAGCTTTGTTTTTTTCTTGATTCATAACTTGTTCCGTCCTTGTTTGCATTCGGAATGTCTTGCAGTATCCGGATGGCCGGACACTGCAAAAACAATCAGAAAAGTCTGTTTAACCCTGACTGAAGAAGCAGGCTCTGTCCTTGCCGTTTGCTTTGGCATTGTATACCGCCATGACAGCACTGTCAAGAAGTGTTTCGGCACTGCGGCCGTCACGGGGATGGGAAACAACGCCATAGCTGGCAGTAATGGAAAGATTTGCTCCCTGTACGGTGATTTGTTCGCCGAACAGACGGCGGAGCTGTTCAACAATATTGAGCACATCGGCCTCGGTCTGTTCGCCGGTCAGAATCATGCCGAATTCATCGCCGTTGATTCTTGCACAGATGTATTTGCGTCCGCAGTAGCTGGAAAGGCGTTCTGCGTAGGCAATCAGTGCAGTATCTCCCGTTTTAGGGCCGAAGGTATCGTTGATGCCCTTGAAATTATCAATATCGACATAAATCATGGTGAACGGCATTCCCAGCTTGACAGCTTCTTCCAGCTGTTCGCGGAAATACTGGATGTTCTGTAATCCGGTCAGACGGTCGCTGTAAGCGAGCATCTTGAGGGCATCGTCTTTTTCCTGCATGATTCTATTGGAATCCATGATTTTTTCATACTGTTCGTTCAGTTCTTCCTGCATGACTTTGTTCTGTGCCAGATTGCCATAAATGACAGACAGGGAAATAATAGATACTACCGGAATCAGGACACCAGGAATAACGCTTGACTGTCCTGACTGGAGATAACGGGTCAGCGTCAGAATGAACGAAATTGCATTCAGCGATATTGCTACAATAAAGCCGCGCTTGTGATTGGTGATTGTCATCACAATGGCAAGCAGGATGTTTATCTGTGCAAATACACCGTTGAATGGCTGTAATTTTGGAATCTGAATCGGGCCTAACAGCATCATGAAAATAACATAGATAATCGTACAGATAACAAGAATAAAAATATGCATTCCCTTATTCTTCTCTTGATTCTCTTTCATAATATAACCTCAGTTCTGAGCGGAATCCGGTTATTCTTCAACAGCCAGATTCGGATTGCGGCGAAGCTTGTTCTTGAGTCTCTGCTTGGCAAGCTTGGCCTGCTGTTCCGCCTTGCGCATTTCGGCGCGGGCTTTGTTCTTCTCAACCTGACGTTTGAGCGCATCCGCACCATCCTTGACAAGCTGTTTGTCGAAGATGCAGGACAGTGAAATATCGTCCTGTGTGCCGAAATTGGTACGCTTTGTCAGGTTGCGGACTACTATCTTGTCAAAATCCGGCATGTGTTCCAGATGACTGGCAATGATAGTATGATAGTCGAGAAAATCCTCACTGCTCCGGAATGATGTGAATAATCCGTCAGTCGAAACAAATACCGCCATCGGGATTTCCATCATGTAGAAACAGTTGAACATATCAATTGCATTCGAGTTACTCATAGATGCGGTCATGTTTGCCGGTGCGGATTCATCGTCCACAATCGGCATTTCCGATTCGCCGTCTTCATCCAGAACAACAAGACTTCCGTCACCAATCTGCATACCAAAGACATAATCCTTGCCCATGACAACAGCAATCAGCGTTGTACCGTAGATGGATTCCATCTTGATAGCCTCCAGCTGTTCATCTGTAAACGGTGCGCGTTCCTCATCAGTGACGGGGTTTTTGCGGTAATGCTTTGAAACTTCACGATTCCAGCGGGAAATAATCTGCTTTTCAATCTTGCGGATAACATCCTTCGGGTTCTCCATGAAGCTTTCTTCAAACTCCTCTGGGTCTCTGTAGAAATTGCGTACAGTACGCAGAGTTGCTCTGACTGCGAGTCGTGAGCCGACATCGCTTCTGAAATGTTTTTTGCTGCCGTGACCATCTGCTACTACAGCAATCGAATATGCCTCGGTTGACTGAAAATTTGAGAAGTCCTGGCAGACTGTACCTTTCGCTACGTGGCTTGCGCCAATGACGGAATGACAAAATCCTTCATACATAGCGAACACCTCCTTTCCCTTTCGTTACCATCTGCATCTTACCATCCGGCATCAAAGGGAACATTGTCGCCATAGCCTTCGGATTTGATGATTTCCTGAATCTGCTGACCCAGCATTTTCTGCTTGGTTTCAA
>JAFUWP010000184.1 GCA_017483405.1 Oscillospiraceae bacterium
AGTTTGATTACGGAGGTACTGCACCGCTATGAGCTGCGGTGCAGACCAGTACAGGATAAAGCTCCTGCGGGCATGAAGTCTTCTGTATCAGCCGTGCGAAAAGGTATCTTTATGCGCAATTCGGGAAACCCAAATCTGGTCGCCGTAGTCCTTTTCCCCAGGGATTCCGATGGCATCTGCGCGGCATCGCTGACAGTGACGGAACACATCAATATATTTCTGTGCTCTGGCTCTTGCACCATCAATCTGCGCACATGTCGGAGCAGGATAATCTTTCAGTTCGTGCTGAGGAATCAGGGGAATGATGTTATAGATAGATGCCCCTGCCTCTTTCACGGTTTTTGCGATTTCTTCGATATGTTCGTCATTGATGCCGATAACCAGCACCGTATTGACTTTGATGGTGATGCCTGCGGCACTGACTTTCCGGATGCCTTCGAGCTGATTTTTTATCAGGATTTCAGCGGCTTCGACACCGGTATAGTGTTTCCCGTGCCAGAGGATGCCTCTGTTGAGTTTGGCTTCGATTTCGGGGTCAACCGCGTTGACGGTGACAGTCAGGGAATCAATATCCGCATCAATGATTTCCTGCGCCTTTTCGGATAATAATAATCCGTTGGTGCTCATGCACTTGACCAAATCCGGAAAATGTTCTTTAATCAGCCGGAAGGTTTCCAGCGCATAATCAGATGCAAGCGTATCCCCAGGGCCTGCAATGCCTGCAACTTTGATTTCCGGACAGAGTTCCAGCGATTTCTGAATCACTTCGATGGATTCTTCCGGCTTGATAACCGTAGAGGCTACCCCTGGCCGCTGTTCGTAATCATTGATTCTTCTGTCACAGAACCGGCATTCGATATTGCAGGTCGGACTGATTGGCAGATGAATTCGTCCGGACTGATTGCGCTTTCCTCTTGCATAGCAGGGATGTTTGTCCGTCAGTTCTTCGTATGAGATTGCCATGCATCCACCTCCCAGATTTTATCTTTCAGGATTTTATCCAGAACGGCATTTATCAGGAACGGAGATTCATAAACCAGCATTCCTTTGCTTTCGAGATAATCGGAAGCACCCTGTCCGATTTTAGCGACAAGAATCGCCTGTACGTCCGAGAGTGTCTGCAACACGGCATCGAAACTTTCTGTATGATGTTCATGGCCTTGACAGACTCGCTGGACGGTTCTGGATTCCAGATATTGATGAGATACGGTATCCGTATCCAATTCTGCGATATGAAATTTTTCCGCGTGTCCGAAATGCTGATTCACGACAATGCCGTCAGTGGAAGCAACTGCTACACGAAATTTCATAGAATCACCTCTTTAATGATTTTCTATTATTTCTATCTGTTTAGTATGATATTATTATAGCACATGTTTCTGCATTTGTCCAATAGGGATTTGTGAGCAGGAACTCTCAATTTTTCTGATAACAGGATGCTGTTTCAGGGTTTTTTGAGTGATTTCATCATCTCATCAATATAGCGTTTCCCCATACTGCTGAGAGAGGCATTTTTCTTCGTGATATAGCCGATTTCCATAATGGTATTAGGGGTATCTGCGCTCGCTTTGAACGGAATCACTAAAAACTGGTCATTGCTTAACCGTTCATTGAAGATGCTCGAACATAGCGTATAGCCGTTGAGACCTTCCAGAAGGTTCATCATCGTGGCGCGGTCGCTGGCCTTGATGGTTTTCTGAAAAACATGTTCACTGAGCAGTTCTTCGGCGAGATAGACATCAGCATCACTGCCCTGCTC
>JAFUWP010000185.1 GCA_017483405.1 Oscillospiraceae bacterium
ACATCAAGAATATCATCAATAATCTGGAAGGCAAGGCCGAGTGCAAGTCCATAATTTCCGGCAGTTTCGGCCTGTTCGAGAGTACCTCCGCCGCAGAGACAGCCTATCTGACAAGCGGCTTTCATCAGCGCGCCGGTTTTGCCGAGACACATATTTTCGAGCTGTTCAGCTGTGACATGTTCCAGCGTCTCGAACTGCATATCGAGCACCTGACCGCCAACCATACCGGAAGTCCCTTCTTCACGAGCCAGAATCTTGATGATTTCGGTTTTCTGTTCCGGAGTGAGAGCATCATCTTCGGCAATCAGGCCGAACGGCGCGCAGATAAGGCCATATCCGGCGAGGATAGCCGTTGCTTCGCCGAATGCTTTATGACAGGATGGTTTTCCGCGCCGTAAATCATCGTTATCGAGTGCCGGCAAATCATCAAAAATCAGGGAGGCCGTGTGAGTCATCTCCATCGCGCAGGCGGAAGAATCTGCATATTCGGGAACACCTCCGCAGGCTTCGCAGAAAGCGTAAATCAGTGCCGGACGGATTCGCTTGCCGCCGGCGGTCAGAGAATGGCGCATCGCATCGAATAAGGACGGCATTTGCAAATTTCTTGATTCTGCATGATTCTGCATGTTTGCAGTCACGACAGAAAGCTGATGTTCGACACGTTCAGCATAATTTTTGAGCCGTATTTTCTGGGATTCATTCATGATATATTTTTTCTCCTTACGTTCCGCGCGGACGGTGACAATCCCGTCCGGCAGATAAATTTTCAGACAGTCGCCTGTCTGTATCTGACTGACAGATGAAATCATAATATGTTTTTCTGATAAAATTTCCGGACAGCATTTCCGTGTGGCGAGTTCCGCCGCGGCGGAAGGTGTCGAAGCACGCAAATCAGCGGCTTTATCCGTGAGGGTGAAATCTGTTTCATGTCCGACAGCCGAAATCACCGGCGTTTTGCAGGCATGAACCGTCCTGACAATTTTTTCAGAATTGAATATACGCAAATCCTCCGCTGAACCGCCGCCGCGCCCTAACAGCAGAACATCACAGTTCTGGGAATCTGCTGATTCCAGCGCATGACAAATTTCCGATTCCGCATATTTCCCCTGCACATGCACCGGAAATATGACAGTTTCCACAGAAGGCGAACGGCGTTTCAGAATATGAATCATATCCTGAAGTGCCGCACCGGATGCAGACGTAATAATTCCGATTTTATGGGGATTTTCCGGAATCGGTTTCTTGACGGCATCGGAAAAGATGCCTTCTTCGGAAAGTTGTTTTTCCTGTTCGGAAAAGCCTTTCTGAATACTGCCGATGCCTTGCAGGAGCATATCTGTCACGCGGAACTGAAACTGACCGTTCGGCTCATAAATATCGGCATTGCCGGCGGCGATGACTTTCATACCGTTTTGCGGAACAAATCTGAGACGTTCCGCAAGATGCTGAAACATCACCGCACGGATGGAGCTTTCCGCATCACAGAGCGAAAAAAAGAGATGCTCATCTGTCCGCAGATTTGCGATTTCGCCTTCTGTCAGAAGCAGGCGGAGCTTCTGATTTTTCCGGATGATTTCGGCAGCTCTCTGATTGAGTTCAGTGACGGTCAGCATGGCACAGCGCGGCATAAACCGCTGTTCCGACAGCATTATCGCAAGAAAAAGCCGGTTCTGCAAATGCGGTTTCTGTATGGATATTTTTTTTCAGAAGATTCTGAATATATTTATCAGACATAACACCTCCGGCATAAAGCACCGGCAAATCCGGATAGGATTTCAGTGCTTCACGGGTCATGTTTTGTAGCACTTCGGCAATTGCCGTAAGGCAGAATAAAGCAATATCACATGGCTGATATTCAGGGTGTTTCAGCATATTGGCACACTGATTTTCAAGGCCGGACAAACAGCAGTCAAGCTCTTTCATAACGGGCTTGTATCTGAATATTTTCTGACTCTGCACCGCAAGTTTTTCGAGTTCTGCCCCGCACGGAAATTGCAGTCCGAGCATCAATCCTACTCTGTCGATAAGCTGACCGGCTTTCAAATCCAGAGAGGTCGAAACCGGTGTGATTTTCATAAAATCCGGACAGGTTTCCGGTTGACACAGAACGCAGTCTGTTGTACCTCCGCTGACATGAAATGCCAGAAATCTTTGAGAAATCCAGTTCAGTTTTCCGGCGGAATACAATCCCGCCAGAATGTGTCCGGTCTGATGACTGGTCTGATAAACCGGAACTTCCAGAATCTGTCCGAACATCTGCGCCGTGCCTGCACCACACAGAAAACAGGGCATATACGAACCTTCAGCATTGCGGGGTTTTACAGACACACCGATTCCCGAAAGCGTTTTGATTTCCAGTTGACTCAGCACTTCCGGAAGCTGTACAGTATGATGAAAAACAGCATCACTCTGCCGGAGGCCTTTTTCA
>JAFUWP010000186.1 GCA_017483405.1 Oscillospiraceae bacterium
ACGGAACTTTTAAGGCTCTGCAAAATCCGGAGTGAAATTCCGGTCAATACGTCACTGGCAGAACTGCGAGGCAGTTCCGCCGCGGCAGAGCGTTTTGCAGAGCTGGAAACGAATACCGCGCATCTGTACGGACTGGCGCAGAAACAGATAACATCAGCGGAAACGGAATTCCGCAGAAAAATACAGCTTATAAAATAAGCAGAAACGAGGAAATAAATTATGTTTGACATCCGGAATATCAAATCGGCAGTTCTCGACATGGACGGAACTTTAATTGATTCTATGGGAATCTGGCACGAGATTGATAAAAAATTCTTTGCAGAACACGGATTAGAACCGCCGGAAGGCATCTCAAATCAGGTGAACAAGATGACCATGCAGGAATGGGCAGAATATTTCACCCGTGAATTTGATATTGATATGACAGGAGAAGAAGTCATTCAGCGCATCGGGCAGATGTGTTATGAATATTATGCCGAAATCATCCCGATGAAGCCGCATGTAGAAGAATTTCTGGATTTTCTGGACAGTCAGGGGATAACTTACGGCATTGCAACAGCGACTTACCGGAAATCAGCAGAGGCAGTTCTGAAACGTCTGGGGATACTGGACAGAATGCAGTTCATCCTGACGGCGGAAGAAGTGCCGTCAAGTAAGAAAACACCGGAAATGTTCCTGAAATCGGCGGAACTTCTGGACAGCAGTCCTTATGAAACGCTTGTAGTAGAAGATTCCCTGCACTGTCTGGAAACAGCTGTCAGTGCCGGATTTCCGACAATTGCAGTACATGATGATGCCGTTCCGGCGCATGAAGAAGAAGTGATTCAGCTTCTTGCGGATGTATGGGGAGCAGACCTGAAGGAAATCACGAAAAAAATCGCTCCGGAACGGATATGAACCGTTCCGGAGTGAAGGCATCAATTTGTTTCAGTCTGCGGAATATCGCGGATTTCGATGGGCGGTAACTGATAACGGATAAGCTTATCCGGCGGATTAGTTTCAGGATTCGAGCCGGCATCATAACAGCAGGCGAACAAATCCAGAAAAAGTGTACCGGCTTCGGCGGTGAAGGCACTGCCGACAGACCATGTGAGATGGACATAATTACCATCCGGAGAGAGTTCCTGAAACAGTTCGGTCTGTGTTTCCGTACCGGATTCTGTAACGGCTCTCATGATGAATTTAAAATCGTGCAAATCATGCACATCATAGAATCTGTCCACTTCGATAGCGATAGTATCGGACAGGGCTTCCCCTTTCGAGAGCAGATGTGTGAGAGGAAGGGTATCAATCAATTTTCCGTTTGCTTTCAGCATAGCAAATCAAACTCCTTTCATAAGAAGCGCAGAAACAGAAAAAACTGTACGGAAACGTACAGTTTTTTCTAAAATTTACAGTTTGTTCATAAAAAGCGCGGATATTGTCATGAATTGCCGTATTTGTTATATTTCTGAATATCATCATTCGTCATGAGCGTAAAGGCACTGAAACCGCAGGCTACGAGAGCGACTACGAACAGAATCACGACAATTGCGCCGCCGCCTTCGGTCTGCATAAGCAGGGGCACACCAGGAAAGAGCATCATCACGAAGGCGATAATATCAATAAACTTACATAAGCTTTTGAGCTGAGGAACGGGAGCGGCAAGCAGGAGCGAACCGATTCCGAATACTGCGCCGACATAACCGGCGATAGATTTTACCTTAAGGGCGAATCCTTCTTCGCCAGCCTCTACGAGCTTATTGCCGACACCGAACAGATTGGAGAAATACAGGCAGAAAGCGACTGCTCCGATAATGCCGACAAAAGTGAGCATAACAAGGGTTTTGAATCCTTTTTTCGCCTGTTCGCGTTCGCGTTCTTCGCGTTCCTGCGCCATACGGCGGCGATTAGCCTGTTTTTCTTCTTCGGAAAGCTCCATCTGGGGGAGCGGTTCTTTTCTGGGCTGAGCGGCTTCGCGTTTTGCGCGTTCAAGGTCTTCATCCTTAAACTGCGGAACATATTCTTCTGTTTCGGGAGCATCTTCGAGCATAGCCTGTTCTTCGGCAGATTCTTCGACCGGAGCAGGTGCTTTCGGGCGCAGTTCGTTAGGTATCATGGGCGCAGGAATTCCGAGAGCCTGTGCGCGCATGTTAACGACCTGCATTTGTTTTTCGGCATCCAGATTGACGAAAGCCTGTCTGAGATTTTCATCAAACTGAAGTCTCTGACAAAATTCCTCTACGGGGTCATAAGCGGCAGGTTCGTCACTGAGCAAATCAGCATCAGCGGCATTCAGGAGCGCATCATGAGAAGGTGCAGGATTTTGCTGTTGCCATGTTTGTTCAGGTTCATCGAGCAGATTTTGTGTATCCAGAACGGGCGCGCCGCGTTTCTGCTCATTGCCTGACCAGACGGCCGGTTCGTCATCGAGCAGGCCGGCCAAATCGGCATCATCGAGCTTGGGAGCACCTTTTTTCTCAGTTTCCTGATAGGTCGGTTCTTCGAGAGTACCGAGGACATCATCTAAATCAGGCATGAAAAATCACCTCAGCGTTCAATCATCTGGTCACGGTCAGGGCCAACGCCGACCATGCAGACTTTGCACTCACAGAGTTCTTCGAGTCGTTCGATATATTTCTGACAGGTTTCGGGAAGGTCTTCAAACTTTCTGCACTGGGTAATATCATCATCGAAACCGGAGAAGGATTCATAAACGGGAGAACATTCCGCGAGTTCTTCCAGACTGGAGGGGAAATCGTGAAGTTCTGTACCATCGGGCTTGATATAGCCGGTGCAGATTTTGAGGTCGCCGATGCCTGCGAGGGTATCGAGCTTATTGATAGCCAGACCATCAAGGCCGTTGACTCTTACGGAATGACGGACGATAACGGCATCAAACCAGCCTGTTCTTCTGGGTCTGCCGGTTGTTGTACCGAATTCGCCGCCCTTATTGCGGATAGTTTCGCCGGTTTCGTCAAAGAGTTCTGTCGGGAACGGGCCTTTTCCGACTCTGGTGGTATAGGCCTTTGCCACGCCGATGATATTATCAATCATCTTAGGGCCGATGCCTGTGCCGACTGTCACGCCGCCGGAAAGCGGATGAGAGCTTGTTACAAAAGGATACGTACCGAAATCAATATCGAGCAGAGTTGCCTGTGCGCCTTCAAACAGAATAGTTTTGCCGGCCTTATAGGCTTCATAAGTCAGAACGGAAACGTCAGCGACATAAGGTCTGAGGCGTTCGCCGTAAGCGGTATATTCTTTGATAACGGCATCCAAATCATGCGCCTGACCGCCATAAACAGCAGTGATGATTTTATTCTTGAGTTCGCCGGTAGAACGTGCTTTCTGCGCAAACAGTTCGGGATTGACCAAATCACAGACACGGATGCCACAGCGTTCATACTTATCCATATAAGTAGGGCCGATGCCGCGTTTAGTAGTGCCGATGTCATTACCGCCGCGGAAGGCTTCGGAAAGGCCGTCAAGCGTGATATGCCACGGCATAACTACATGAGCGCGGGGGTCGATTTTGAGATTTTTAGTAGAAATTCCGCGGCGTTCCCTTTCGTCAAGTTCGCCGATGAAATCCTTAGGGTCAAGGACAACACCCGCACCAATGAGGCACTGTGTTTCCGGATAGAGAATGCCGGACGGTACAAGATGCAGTTTATAGGTCTGACCATTGCTGACAACGGTATGGCCGGCATTGTTGCCGCCCTGAGAACGAACGACTACCTGAGCACGGGAAGCAAGAATATCAATGACTTTGCCCTTGCCTTCATCGCCCCACTGAGTTCCGATTACAATATTTGCAGGCATGAAAATTTCCTCTTTTCCTGATATTTTCTGTTTTTTGAAAAACAGAATGACATACATGTATATTATACCAGAAAGATTTCAGAAATGCAAGTGTTTTTTGAAAAAAAAATCTGCCGGAAAAAAATCCGGCAGAACATCAGGAATTATTTTTGCTCGCTGTATCTCTTGACTAATTCTTTTGTGACGGTGATAGTTTCATCTTTCGGGAAACGATAGAGATTATCTTCGGGGACATAAATCCACGTTTCCACGCCCGAAGCGTTTTTGAGAGTGATTCTGTAAGTGTTATTGGTATCTTTTGCGGTAACGGCCGTAACTTCGGTCACGGTATATTCGACTTCTGTTGTCTGGTCGAGGTCATATCCGACTTTGGCGGCACTGAGTCCGCCTACCAGAAGAAGAATACCAATGATGATAGTAGAAATTTTTCCGTGATTAAGCAGCATCAGCAGGCCGAGTGCCGCTGCCAGACCGCCGCCGATTAGCACCCACATGCCAAAACTTAAATTTAAAGCCATAATATATTGCCCCTTTCTGGTGATATTGATTTTATTATAGCACATCCGGAAGAAAAAATCAATATGCTAATTCAAAAAAAGTTCAAAAAAAATTAATTTTTTATCTAAAAAATGCCGTTATAAATTACCAGTTGCAAAACCGGAAAATCTACATAGAATATCAACAGCAGAAGATTTCGGATTCCGAAGGAGAGTGGCTGATTCTGTACTGTGCAGGAGCAGTCTGCAAATAGCTCTCTGCACAGTCGGGAACGGTATGATACTGCTTTTGGAATAACAAAGCCCCTGCCTGTAGCGCAGGGGCTTTTGCGATCAGGGGAGACTGAGCAGAATATTCTGCTCCAAATCCTGAATTGAATAGAGATGCTCCATCACCGTGAAAGTTTCTTCGAGGTTATGTCTGGCACTGTGCCAGCCTTTGCCGTCTGTAAACCACACAAACGCGAAACCGGAAATGGTATCAGCTTCGAGCGCAAGCTGTTTATAGCTCCGAGCGGTTTCATTGAGTTTAGAACCGCCGGAAGAATAAAAATTCGTTTCGATGCCGTAGAGCATCGAATTTGTTTTAAGCAGAAAATCAAAGCGTTTTTCAGTTTTGCCCTGATTGGAAATCGCTGACAAATCAATTCCGAATTTCTGAGTAATTTCATGAATGTAGATTTCTTTAAAATAATCCTGATTTTTGATGAATCCGGCTTTTTGGAGATAAGATTCTACCAGATTTTCCATGAGATGACCGCCGCGATTTTTGCGGCCGTTGGAATCGAGGCCGGTTTCCACACCGGTGACATAATCGAAAAGATTGCTGATAACATGATTTTTCAGCAAATCGAACAGGCCGGTTTCCCTCATGAAAATCTGATACTGTTCCATGCTGTAATTTGGTTTGGAAAAGTGATACAGATATTCTCCTGTACTGTCAAGTACGGGAATTTCACTTGCCCTGACAGCCAGCAGAATCGGAATACATTTCAGAGTTTCGGGATATTTCCGGATAAGTTCAGCAAATTTCTGTTCAATATCCTGACAGCCGATGAGGGAATTAAGCAGATGCAGTTCCATTCTGACAGATTCCGTATTGGCATAGACTTTAGGAAAGTCAATATAATAATCATAGCTTGCGATGCTGTTACGGAAACCGGACAGCCATGTCTGAAAATCTCTTTTCATGGGGACTCCTTTCTGATGATTCATCCGTTGCAGATAAGCAGTTCACTGACATCGCCGCGTTCTGCGCCTTTGCAACTAATGGTGCGTTTGGCGATAATGCGCCGGATATGATAATTCTGATAAAGATTATCAAAGAAATCATCATTATCATTGCTGTTTCTGGGGTCGGAATTGCTGGCAGTAAATTTCGCACCTTTTTCGGTAATCCGGTCGATGAATTTTTTCAGTGCAATCTGTTCAGCATCCTGAAACTTATCGGGAGAATAGGCCGTAAAAGATGCCGTATCGCTGAGAGGTCGATAAGGCGGATCGAGATACACAAAAGTATTTCTGTCAATAAAGTCAAGGCATTGACTGTAGTCACCGCACCGGATTTCGGCATTCCGAAGTGCTCTGCTGACATTCATGAGATTATGTGCATCGCAGATACAGGGGGTTTTATACCGTCCCATCGGAACATTATATTCTCCCTTCTGATTGACACGATACAGGCCGTTGAAACATGTCTTATTCAGAAAAATAAAAAGTGATGCCTTTTCGATTGCGTATTGATTTCCGGAATGGGAGAGCAGAGCATTGAAGCGGTTTCTTTTTTCGAGATAGATTTGTTTTCTGGTATCAGGTTCTGCGTTGAGAAAGCAGTTTTCCAGCTGATGCAGAGACTGAATTAAATCTTCGGGAGATTTCTGCACCTGAATATAGGCATTAATCAACTCCGGATTAATATCATTAATCAAGACATTCTGAGGGTGATGATTTGCGAGCACATCGAGCAAAACTGCGCCTCCTCCGACAAAAGGCTCACAATATCTGACAATTTTTTCGGGATAGGTAGTACGGATGTTCTGGAGCAATTTTTGTTTTCCGCCGGCCCACTTGATAAAAGGCTTGATTTGATTCTGCATGGGAGCATTCCTTTCTGATTGCATTCTGATACTTCTTTTGTTCTTAATTTTATGATAACACAAATCCGGAAAGATGTCAAATAAAAAATCTCCGTCCAGAGACGGAGATTTTTGTGATAAATTATTCTTCAGTAAAATCCTGAGTCTGGGAAACAGAAGTTTCTACAGGATTTTCGGTAAAGTTTCCGGAAGGTTCAGGAACAGAAAATTCCGGAGCAGTTTCGAGGGATTCGCCCTTCATGAGCTTCTCGAATTCAGGGGCTTCAATCTTCTCATGTTTGATGAGATACTGAGCGACTGTGTGGAGCTGGTCGATATGTGTCCGGAGAATTTCTTCTGCCTTAGCATAGCCCTGCTCGACAAAGTTTCTGATTTCGGCATCGATTTCGGCGGCGACTTCGTTGGAGTAATTGGGAGTACTGCTGAAATCGCGTCCGAGGAAGGGTTCACTCTGGTCATTACCGTAGACAACAGGGCCTAATTTTTCGCTGAAACCGTAACGGGTAATCATATTTCTGGCTGTCTGGGTAGCGCGTTCGAGGTCATTGGATGCGCCTGTAGAAATATCATCCATGATTAATTTTTCGGCAACGCGGCCGCCGAGCAGAACGATGATTTCCTCATGCATTTCTTTCAGGCTGTTATAGGACTTATCATGTTCGGGAAGGGAGAGGGTATAACCTCCGGCCATTCCTCTGGGGATGATAGAAATCTGGTGTACTTTATCCTGATGCGGACAGTAGTAAGTGCAGATAGCGTGACCGGCTTCATGATAGGCAGTAAGCTTGACTTCCCGTTCCGTCTTGACACGGGATTTTTTCTCTGGGCCTGCGACAACTTTGATAGTCGCTTCTGCAATATCCTGATTCGTGATAGCTTTTCTGTCAGCTCTTGCGGCAAGCAGAGCGGCTTCGTTAGTGAGGTTTTCGA
>JAFUWP010000187.1 GCA_017483405.1 Oscillospiraceae bacterium
AGCCGGAGAAATCAGAATCGGTGATGTACTTCATCTGAGAAGCCTTTGTGCAGTCTCCGGAATAGGAAGTACAGAAAGCTTTTGTATCTGTATTTTTGGTATTATAGGCATCCAGAAGCTCATAGCCGTAATTGGACTTGTTCGGATACCATGTAGAAGTAGTTTTCGGGGAGAAGGTGATTTTGCTGGGCGTACCGCTGACCGTTTCAGAAAGATAAGAATTCGAGTCACGACACGGGTCAGAACCTCTGCCCATCGTGAGAGCCTGTCCGAGCGTATAGCCTTGGAATCGGTTATTTTCGGAAACCATATCCGAGCCGTCACCGCCGATGATGCCGGTTGTGCCTGAACCGTTGCTGTCCTTGCCATAAGCGGAATAATAGTTATTATAGATATGCGCCGAACCGTTGCCGAGCTGAGGGCATCTGCGGACATTTTCATCCCACCAGTTATAGAGCAGAGTCGTGCGGTCACGGGTGATTTCATCATTCTGCGTTCCGTAGGCGACTGTCCAGTAACGGTGCTTGAGATGACAGTAAGAGATAGTCACATAGTCAGGAGAACGGAGTCTGTCTTTGGCATCATAATAGGATTCATAAGGGGTATTAATCCAGATAAATTTGCCGACTTCATCCTGACCGTTTCCGGTTCTGTCATAAGTAAGCTGGGATTCAAAATAGATATGGTCAATCCAGATTTGTCTTGATGACCAGATATTAATAAGAATTCGGTTTGGTGTGTTTTTGGCTACCATTTTCAGGTTGCGGAAAACGATATTGTCAGAAGGGGAATCATCTTCCGCACCATAAGCATCATTGGTACGAAGCTGACAGTCATAGATTGTGTGACTACCGTAGCATCCGACAATCGTTTTATTATCCCGAATGCGGGTATTGCCCTTGCCCTTCATGTCAATATCGCCTGTGATGACAATGGTCTGTGCGCCGACGGAATTGAGCTGTTTTTCAAGGTCGTCTGCTGTATTGACATAGACCACTTCGCCGAGCAAACCGCCGATAGTTCCGGCTTTTTCGCCGGAAGGTGTCATCGAATCGCCTGCATAGCCCTCCAGACCGTCGAGATTTAATTTATATTTCTGATAATCGGCTTTGGAATAGCTGGAAAGGCTGAAACCTGCGCCATCGGTATACGTCAGCGATTTGGAGGAATCGGCATTGCTGGTGATTTTATAATACAGAGCATAGCCGTCATAATCGTTCTGGACGGCTTCGATTTTCCATCGCTGATTTGCGCCGTCCGTATCGGCCGAGAGCGTGACGGATGTGCCGGATGCGGTCAGAACATAGCCATTCGAGGCGTTGACAATCTCGAACACGCCGGAACTGATATAGTTTACCGTCCATTTTTCAGCAGTTGTGCCGTTCTGTTCGGCAGGGATGAGGGATGTTCCGGAGGCATTGACATTCTGATTGGTATCGAACATACCCAGCCGGAAATACTGCAACGGATAGGAAACGGCGGCTTCTGCGGTTATCTGGCTTTCTGACGGCACAACAGCGCACATCGCGCAGGCCATCAGAGAGGCTGTCAGGACAGACAGCATTTTTTTCATATATCGCATAAAAAATTCCCCTTTGTTAAATTTGACTTGTTTCTATTTCTGAACAATTTATGAACTGATATTATCATATCACAAATTGACTCATAATACAATGATTTTTTCACTCCTGTTTATTGCAGATTCGCTCCTTTTGGAAGATGCAAAAAAGCACTGTCCCGATGACAGTGCTTTTTTAAATTATATCAGCGGATGCTGTTCAAAATCCCAGCTTGTCTCGAAGCTGTTCCAGTCCTCACGGCAGAGCTGAATATTTTCCTCGACAAGCTCCTGAATCCGGTCGGAATCGGTTTTCAGATACGGCAGATATTTCAAATCCCGTGCCTGAATGTTCATAGTCGGATTCCGGAGATATAATAAATATTCAGCCGGCTTACTGCAAAGAAAGGCAAGCAGGGCATTCTGTTCGCGTTCGGAATCGGCAAACAGGCACGAACCGGCCACATCAAACAGGAATCCGGCCGGATTCTTCCGGAAACTCGGCGATTTCGCGATGAATGTCCAAGTTATCGCCGGACGGAAATAATACTGTTTGTTCTTGAGCCGTCCGCCTGCATGTTGCAGATTCAGCTTTTCATGAAAGGCAGTCAGTTCCGCTCCGCCGTGCGCATAATTGAGCACATGCGTATGATTGCCGTACCATTTGCGATAGCCTCCGCCTTTGTGATACGGAAACCATTTTTTAGCACTCTGTTCGGCCTGTTCATGAGTTTCGGCATCGAAACAGATATTTTCATAGCTGACCTCATGCCAGAACCGGACAAATCTGGAATTATCGGAAGTCGTGAGGCCTTGTTTCGGTTCGGCGGAATCCCCCAGCTGAGATTCATGAAATAACTGCAATACCGCCTCCGATGCCCAGTAAATCACCGGACTGTCCGGAATCCGGAAAAACTGTTCCTGCGCGATGACATAACAGGGAGCTTTTCTTTGCAGATAAGTATCTTTTTTGCGTTCGGTATCGGTATCATCACAGAGATAGTAATACATGCCCGTATCGGAGGAAGACGGCGGATGTTTCTGCATCACCCAGCAGACACTCTGCACGATAGTACCGACATCAGCAGTATCAAAGGCATACATCCCCAGATGAAGCATTATCCTGATGACATGTCCGTGCAGAATTTTTTCTCTCAGGGAGGTGAATGCCGGCAGAAACAGCCAGTTCTGGATAGTCAGCATGGCGCAGAAGCCGTTATCTTCGGTCAGTGCCGAACAGCGTTCGATGAAGCAGGCGTACAAATCGCGCCAGCTGTCGGGATATTCGGCCTTGACGAACCTCAGCAGGCGGTCAGGCATACCGGAACTCCCCATGTAGGGCGGATTGGTTATCACAATCTGATACTTCTGATGCAGAAGCCTGTCAGTTTCCTTCCGTGCGGAAGATTGCAGGAGTGAGCCTTCGGGTTCATCATCGGGGAAATACTGCACATCCGGCCGGATGCCGGTTTTCAGGAAATCGGGGTCATGGATGAGTGCTTTCAGCAGAAGGGAGAATTCAGCAATCCGGCAGGCATGAATATCGAGTTCCAGACCGAACAGATTTTTTTGCAGAATCTTTCTGACGGCGATTTCCGCCGGAATCCCCTGATTCTGATAGAGTTTCAGGAACATATCGAACGCCGTCAGCAGGATATGGCCTGTTCCGGCGCAGGGGTCGAGCAGGCGGATGATTTCCGTAGAAACGGAATCTTCTTCTTCCGGATTGTTATCCAGCAGATACGGCCATTCCGCCGGAAACATCCGGCCGAGGGTATTTTCGAGCAGACAGGCGGTTATCCATTCGGGGGTGAAGAACTGGGTCACGGCCGGAATTTCATTTTCTGCGAACTTGGCATGTTTTTTATCGGCGAAGATTTTATCTTTCTCATCCGTTTGATAATACTGATGCATCCAGCCGATAATCTGCACCGGACAGGCATTTTCTGACAGGCATTCATGCAGAATCTGTTCCAGTTCCGGACGGAGAAAGCGCACATCATCGGGGAAATGCCATGCCGGAATGAGCTGTTCCGGCCGGTACGGAAGATGATGCTGTTTCAGACAGAAATCGGCCGTCAGATAGATAAAGCTCTGCCATGCCGATTCCTGCGGAATTTCTTCTTTCAGAAGCAATTTTTTGATATGCGCCGAAGCGTTCCGGAGCGGTTTTGTGTTCATGCTCATCTGTCTTTGAAAATCACAATCGGAATCGGAGGACAGTTCTGCCGGTTGACGAAGGGCATTTCGACAACGGTATAGCAATCGCTGTCGAGGGTCGGCAGAAATTCCAGAAGGGCATCACGTTCCTGAAAGCCGGTTTCCCGTCCGTAATAGAGAATCAGTGTCATGATGCCGTCAGGTTTCAGGAGCTGTAAGCCCTGCTGAATCGCCTGAATACTGGATTCCGGCTTTGTGAAAATGTGATGATTTCCATTCGGAAGCCAGCCGAAATTGAACGTGATGCAGGAAATCGTTTCCGGCTGGAAGTAGTTCCGCATATTGGCATGACTGTCGAGAATCACATCGAAATTAGATTTGTGATTCTGCAATAATAAATTTCTGGTGCTGTCCACGGCCTCCTGCTGAATGTCGAATGCTGTCACATGACCGGCATCGCCGGCAAGATTCGAGAGAAACAGGGTATCTCTGCCCCGTCCGGCAGTGGCATCAATACATAAATCGCCGTTCTGCACATGCAGTTCCAGAACGTGATGAATTATCTGCAACGCGCTGAAATGTTTTCTGATTTCTGCCATAGTAACTCCTTAATCTGCAATATAATTCTGATAGAACACAAGAAACTCTTTTCTGTTGAAATCCGGAATTCTGTCATAGAGTTCCAGCATGAGCCGGATTTCGGCAACGGTGCGCGCCTGCGTGTTGATGCCGTTTTCCGGATTGAATTCAATATCGGTAAAGCAGTTATATTCCGCAATCTGCTGAATTTCATCGGGTTTGAGCGATTCGCGCACGGCACTGATGTAGATAAAATCAAAAAAAGCGGTTTTCGGTTCGAGTGCCCATGTGATGCCGTCATGATAGAAGGCTATCAGTTCGCCGGATTCTTTCAGACGCTTATCGGATTTGGCTTCGCGGGGCTGTTTCTGGAGTAAGTCCTTAAACGCTCCGCCGTGCTGGAAGACTTTGGAACTCTGATAGACACATTCCAGCGGATAGCCCTGATATTTCAGATTGAAGGCACTTAATTTGATACCGAGTTCGTTCCGGCTTTTGGTGCTGATTTCGAGCGGACTGGCATCAGGGAAAGCCTGTTTCACGGCATTTTGCAGGCTGTCAGCATTTTTCTGTTTCTGCTGGAAGGATAAGCCCGAAATCCACTGGAATTCGATTTGTTTTGCAATCACCTGCTGATTGGGTGAGATGCAGAAAGCCGGTCTTACTGCCATAAAAATTCCCCCTTATCTGAAATCAGTATTTCCGGATGATAACGCCGTCATTTTTCCAGATACTGTTTTCGGGAACGACACCCCGAACACAGCTTGTTGGATAGACATTGGAATTCTGACCGATAACTGTCCCTGGGTTCAGGACACTGTTACAGCCGACTTCGACAAAATCGCCGAGCATCGCGCCCATTTTCTTAAGGCCGGTTTCGAGGGGTTCGCCGTCCGTCTTGACTACGACAAGAGTCTTATCCGACTTGACGTTAGAAGTTATCGAACCTGCCCCCATGTGCGAATGATAGCCGAGAATGCTGTCACCAACATAGTTATAATGCGGAGTCTGGACGTTATCGAACAGAATCACGTTCTTTAATTCGACAGAATTGCCGATAACGCAGTTTTCCCCGATAAGGGCACTTCCGCGGATAAACGCGCAGTGACGGACTTCGGTGTTCGCGCCGATGATGCACGGCGCACCGATATAGGCACTCGGAAAGACTTTGGCGGTTTTATGAATCCAGACGTTTTCGGAAACATAGTCATAATCATCAAAACTGAGCTTGCTCCCCAGATTGATAATCATATCTTTAATGCCTTCCAGAGCCTCCCACGGATACTGAAACTGTCTGAGATAATCAGATGCAAGGGTATAATTCAAATCATATAAATCTTCGATAGTGATATTCTGCATGGTAAGTTCCTCCTGAAATTAGTTTTCTTCTATTGCGGGTGTTTCCGGAACTTCCGGAATTTCGGGTGCTTCTGTAGAGTCCTCGGTATCGGATTCCGATTCTGTCTGTTCAATAAAGACATCAAAATCGGCATAGCCGTCAATGCCATCGACATAGCCGGTGTTGCATCTCTGCCAGAGGAAATAATTTCCGTCATAGTCGGTCTGTTCGGTATAATGGGCGAGCCATACGGTATCGGAATCGGGATTTTCCCAGACGTTCTGGAGATAGAACTTGCTGGCATAGAGCATGGATTCATAGCCGTTTTTCTGCATCTGGTCATGGAAGGCATCCCAGAGCAGATTCAAATCATGCAGATTGATGCCGTAATGCTGAAAGTCCGTAAAATCCTCCCAGTCGAAGGCAATGGGAAAATCGAGCTTTTCGCCGTTGAGTCGCTGGGCAATCCAGTCGGCATCGGCGCGGATTTGTGATTCATCGTTATCGGCACTGTAGAAATAAACGCCGATTTTCATGCCGGCTTCTTTGGCGGAATTGAAGTTATATTCAAAATAGGAATCTTCCACGAGATTGCCTTCTGTACTCTTGCCGATTCGCATGATGACGAATTCGCATCCGGCGCGTTTGAGGGCATCATAATCGACATAGCCCTGCCATGAAGAAACATCGACACCGGCGAAGCTGTTATATTTTGAGGCATACTGTTTCTTGAAATCGGCGAAATTGACCGGTTCGCCGGAATAGGAAGACGGTTTTTCATCGGCGACAGCGACTTCCAGACGGCAGGTCGACTGATTGCCGGAACTGTCGGTCAGATGGGCAGAAAGCATATAATTCCCCTGTACGGCGGTATCGACATCGCCGTCATAAGTGAGTGTCAGATTTGTATCATAATTATCGCCATAGCCGATTAATTCTCGCAAATCGAAGACTTCTCCGGTTTTGATATAGGCATTCTGGCCGTCATTGAGAATCAGGGGCGGAGTGGTATCCTTCACCTGATAGGTGAATGTTTCTTCACGGGATTCCTGACCGTACAGATACGGGATTGTGATTTGAAACGTCCCGATTCGTCCGGTATCGACAGGGGCGGATTCATCTTTGAGGGTGACATTGGCAGAAGTGACGAAATCCGCAACAGTCAGATTACTGTTGACTTCCACAACGGACTGACAGTTGATGAATACATTTTCGGGAGTGGGGGGTTCTGTAGGAGGTTCTGTCCAGATAAATTCCGTTTCGGATTCGGTTTCGGGGATAGTTTCGGTTTCGGGTTCTGTCAGTTCGGTGAGCGGTTCTTCGGATGCGGTAAGATTTCCGTCAGCGGAGCATCCGGAGAGCAGGAGCGCGGAACAGCAGAAGGCAATTATTATATTTCTATTTTTTATCATAAATCAAAATTCCTCGTTTCAGATAATTACAGCGCAAGATACAGAGCCGGACGGATACCGCGTTCATAATTGGCATAATGGCCGAACGCAAAAACAGAGCCGTCTGACCAGACAACTCCGAAATTATTCGGTTCGTCTCCGAACGAGCGAAGCCACCACCAGCAGTTTTGTCTTTCCTGATAGAGAGGCAGAAGGCTCATGAAGTCTTTCAAGTCCTGACTGTAGGCCATGGCATGGACTTCGGCCGGCGCGGTTCTGTCGCCGTGGTTAGGCAGATAGCGGTATAATTCTTCTTCGCTTAATAAAAATATTTTATCTTTTGTATAATTCTGGCTGTATGTTTCATAGCCGACACAATCAGGGGTAAAGAGGTCAGAAAGCAGAATTCTTTCCTGTTCTTCGGGCGAAAAAGCTTTTTGCAGAAACTCCTGATTCAGCCACTGCCGGAGGGAACTTCTTCCCCAGCTGGTATAGATACAATCCGCGGACATGCGTTTTGCATCCAGAATATAACGGCTTAACAGAAGCACTTTTTCAGGGGTGCGTTCCAGCACGAGCCATTCGACAGGGTTTCCGGCATAGTTTCCGAAAGTAATATATTCATTCATAAATAAAAATCAACTCCTTGCTATTTTATTATACACGAAAATCAGAAAAATTGCAATAGATTTCTGCAAATTCCGGATACAAAAACAGAATCCGGTTTTATCCGGATTCTGTTGATGATATACGAGATTTCTTTTTCTTCCTGATTTTTTCATGATACATGAGCTGGTCAGCACCGTGAACGATTTTTTCCAAATCCGTATCCTGCCCAAGCTTGACCGTATATGCCCCGATGCTCGATGATACCTGATATTCCAGCCCCGATGACTGATTATAATCCGCAAGATACTGCTGAATCTGATTCCGGACTCCGGAAACATCCGTCTGACCGGTGAAGACAGCAAGCATTTCATCACCGCCGAACCGGACACAAAGAGCATCATCCGGACAGCTCTGCTTGAGCGCGAGTGCAGATACCCGAATGGCATTATCACCGGCATTATGGCCGAACTTGTCGTTGATGAATTTGAGATTATCCAAATCGGAGAGCACGGCCGTAATCTGAGCATCTTTTCCCCTCATGGATTCGCAGAGCTTTGTGAATTCACGGATAAAGCTCATCCGGTTGAGCAGGCCTGTCAGCGCATCATAACGATAGATGAATTCCAGCTGTTTTCTCAGATACAGCTGATACCGCGTGTTGATATATCCGCCCAGCCCTGAACCTAAAATATTGACTATCTGCGGAAGTTTGCAGTAATTGACAAGCTCATAATCCGGAAAGTGAAAGCAGATATATCCCAGCGGTGTCCCCATAAATCCGACAGCATTGAAAATCAGCGGAAACCCTCTGTCCATATATTCTTGCAGATGAGGGATAATATCCTTTTTCGGGAAAAGTTTCTGCTTGAAATCTTCCTGCCCCGTCTCGAAGAATAAAAACAGATTATCGCTGAAATGCTGGTCTTCGGGATTCTGAAAATAATTTTTTGTATCATCGGTACACCAGTCATTGATAAGAATCGTCATATCATGGAGCTGGTCGCAGAACAGACAGCATCCTGCATCGAGGATAGTCTTGCAGACCTGCATCCGTTCGGAGACTTCATAAAGAAGCTGACTGTCATCCTGATAGCGATAAAATCTGTCATTGAAACTGAACAGATGCCGTTTGCCGTCCGGATTACCGCATCCGCAGGAATCACTGCAAAGCAGAAACGGCTCGGCGGAAATCTGTTCGACACGTTCCGGATGATGCAGACAATCACGCACCGCACGGAATACGCTGTCGGACAGGTCACTGCATCCGCACCGGACAGAAGTCATATTCGGCACGGAATAATAAATTTCTTCGATGCCGTCAAATCCGGTCACAATCACCTGTTCCGGCACTGGAATGCCGTGGCTCTGTAGCGTAGTAGAAACATTAATCGCCATAATATCATTTGCGCAGATAACCGCATCCGGAAGGTTTCCGGAACGAATAAGCTTTTCCGTGGCTTCGATAGCCGGTTTCGCCCAGAACATGCCATAGCTGACCATATCCGGCCGGAATTCGATGCCGTATTCTCGGATGACTTTTTTAAACACTTCCTCGCGTTCATCGGAGAAGGGATTTCCGGCGATGCCTGCCATAAAATGGGGATTCCG
>JAFUWP010000188.1 GCA_017483405.1 Oscillospiraceae bacterium
CGCCCGAACGCTGACGGTGATATTATAATGCTGTTCGGCCGGAATCATGAACGAGGCAAGAATGCTGTCATCTTCCTGACCGGAAAATCCGGTGATGCAAGCACCGTTACTGCATTCAGGATGTTCTTCCTCATGGAGTGCGCCGGTATACTGCGCGTGTTCGGCTTCGACAGTCAGCAGGGCATCCTGACGCTGAATTTCCGGAAGACTGAGCGGAACTGACGGGAATTCCGGCACATCCATCAGGAGCAGAGCGGCATCTGATTCCGGAAGTTCGGTTTCCGATGCGGATACTTCTTCGGAATCCGGAATCGTTTCCGATACGGAATCTTCTGATTCAGGATTCTGCATTGTTCTGACGGCGACACCGGCAAAACCTCCGGCGAGCATCAGAATCAGGAGTGCCGTGATGCCAAACAGAAGATTTTTTTTAATCATGGTCTGGTATCCTCTTGTTATGCTTTGATATAATATACCGTATCCGGCTGAGTTGCGAAACAAATCACGCCGTCACGGAGTTCCGCGCTGACGGAGGTATCATCTTTCCGATGAACGCTGACAACACCGGCAGTTCTGAGCGCACACGGCTGACCGTGATGGGAAATCAGTTCAGCATGAGTGAGTTTTCCGTTTTTCCATTCCATGCTGATTTCAAATCCGCCTCTTGCCTTCAGGCCGGAGATACTGCCGTTCTGCCATGATTTCGGGAGGGCAGGCAGAAGATGAATTTCTCCGGAATGGCTCTGAAGAAGAACTTCCGCGATACCGGCAGTTCCGCCGAAATTGCCGTCAATCTGGAACGGCGGATGCATATCCAGAAGATTCGGATTTGTCGAATGGGCTAATAATTTTCTGAGATTTTCATAAGCCATATCTGCATCATGAAGTCTTGCCCACATATTGAGAATCCAAGCTCTGCTCCATCCGGTATGACCGCCGCCGTGAATCAGACGGCGAACCATCGTAGCCCTCGCGGCTCTTGCGAGTTCGGGAGTTTTCTGAGGAGAAATCAAATCGGCCGGATGCAGGGCGAATAACTGCGAAATATGTCGGTGACCGATTTCCACTTCGTTATAGTCCTCAGCCCATTCCATAATCTGACCGTACTTGCCGACAGAAATCGGGGGAAGTTTGTCGAGCATTCCGGCGAGCTGTTCGGCGAAATCCTTTCTGGAATCCAGAATTTCAGATGCCTTGATGACATCCTGAAACAGAACCGTGATGATTTCGGTATCCATAGAAGGCGCGATACAGAGACAGCCTTTTGTGCCCTGTTCGGTCAGATAGGTATTTTCAGGAGATACGGAAGGGCCTGTCACGAGCTGACCGCGATGGTTCTCGAATAAATAATCTGTAAAGAATTCAGCAGCTTCGCAGAGGGCATCGAAATGCTCTGCCAGAAAAGCTTTATCCTGTGTAAACTGATAATGTTCAAAAATATGCAGACAGAGCCATGCCGCACCCATCGGCCAGATAGTGGCAGGCATCCATAAATCCTGCGGTGCGCAGTCGCCCCATATATCCGTATTGTGATGACAGCAGAATCCTTTCGCATGATACATCTGCTGTGCGACTTCCCTGCCGTTCGGACGCATCCTCTCGATTAAATCGAATAACGGAAGATGACATTCTGATAAATTACAGGTTTCCGCCGGCCAGTAGTTCATCTGCGTGTTGATGTTGATGGTAAAACGGCATCCCCATGCCGGCCACATATCCTCATTCCAGATACCCTGTAAATTCATCGGCTGACTGTCGGGACGGCTTGCCGAAATCATCAGATAACGGCCGTAATTGAAATATAACGCGCCGAGCTGATTGTCATGAATCAGTTTATGACATTCTTTATCATCATCGGCATTGCCTTTCAGACGGGCGATTCTCTGGTCAGTGGGGAGTTTTGAACCGCCTTCGCTGTTATCTTCGAGAGTGAATTTCACACGCTGATATAATTTCTGATAATCTTCGATATGTTCGGCTTTGAGCTGTTCTGCCAGAACGGAAATACCCTGTATGCCGTCAGCGGTTTGATGCAGACGGTCAAGGGCTTTCTGAATATAGTTATCCCCGTGATAAAAGCTTGTTTCCATCGAGATGAGAATCAAAGCTTCATCGGCATTATGCACCTGCAAGGCATTGCCGATAGTTTCAACAGAGCCGTTTTTTGCCAGAAGCATCATACCGGCGGCGAAGAAGATACCATCACGACTGCCTGTACCGCCTGTATACAGAATGAGATTATCCTCGACAGGACGGTTATCATCATAATAATCATCACGGCCGTCAAGCGAGGCAGAAAAATCAATTGTTCCGGCAATATCGGCCTTGATGGAAATCACCATCAGCTGTGCCGGATAGGAAACGAACACTTCCCGAAGGTAATTCACACCGGAATCATCATGGAATTCCACACGGGCAACGGCATCCTGCAAGTTGAGCGAACGCTTATATTCTCTGGCCTTTCCGGTGAAACCGTGATACATGGTCAGCGTACCGAGAGGCATATAATGCCGTGAATTCGGAGTGACCCCCTGCATCTTCCGGAAGGCGATTTTTTCAGCTTCTTCGATTTCTTCCTTTTCGAGAAGACGGCGGATTTCCTGTAAGCCCTCGAAAGCTCTGGGATTGATTCTGTTTCTTTTTCCGCCGGAATAGACAGAATCTTCATTTAATTTCATCACATCTTTTGATGCACCGCCGTATATCATCGCACCCATACGGCCGTTGCCGACCGGCAGAGCCGAATTGAAATCGGGAGCTTCTTTGGTATACCATAACAATTCATCTGTAGTTTTATTCATAATTATGCCACTTGTTTCTGAAATATATTCCTGTTTATTATAACATAAATTTCTTTCAAATGCAAGGCATTGAAAATTTTTCGGGAATCTGCCTGAATTTTTTTTGATTTGCCGGAAGAATTTCGCTGTTTCAGGAGACATCCTCCCAGTAGGAGGAGACAACATTCCAGAAACGGCTTGTTTTGTCGTGATTCACAAGATAATCAATATAGAGCTGTTCGGTTTCGGGAGTCTGATAGTATTTTAACAAATCCCATATCTGAGAGAAGAAATCATCATCCTGCCACTGAATATGATTTTTCGCGAAGGCAAGGGCATTTTCAGGACAGTATTTCATGAAGTACCGGAAGGCATACTGCACACGGGCGAGAGCTTCGGCATCATCATGCCAGTTTCCGCATCCGAGCTGATGCATCCAGTTTTC
>JAFUWP010000189.1 GCA_017483405.1 Oscillospiraceae bacterium
GCGAGCACTGCCCATTGTCCGAAATAAATCATCACCGGAAAGACCATCGCCGGCAACATAATCAAACTGCATATCTTTGTCAGAAATTGTTTTCGGGTATACAGCATGATTGCCAGCGCAAGAACGGAAATTCCTGTCACAATCATACAGGCTTTTGCAGTGTCGATTAATACCAGCTTATAAAAAACAGAATGATAGGCAAAAAAAATAACAAATGCGCAGTACAGGGGACTCAGGAGAGACAATATCCGTTTGACCCATGTTTTATAATTTTCATTCTTCTTTGCCGTGTCCTGTTCCCGTTCGCGTTCCCTCGAAACAGTATGGGAATGTCGTACCGCTGAAGTTCTACTCATGATTCAGATTACCCTTTCTTTTTATTATAATATTATATCAGCATATTATGAAACAGATACGTTCTTAGATATTATACCATTTTTATTCAAAAATGGCAAGTAGTTTCTGAAAAATATTTTTAATTTTTTTGAAAAAACCTCTTGACAAATGATTTCAGATATGCTATACTGAATGTAGTTTTTAATAAATCAAATCCTGAGAGCAGAAGCAAGTAATTTCATGAAACAGTATTCAGAGAGCCGTCAGCTGGTGAAAATGCGGTATATATGCCTTGAAGTGAATGGGTCTGTGAGGAGCAAAGGAGAAAATTTCAGTATCCCACGCCGTTTTCCCCGCGTTACAGGGGTAGGATATGTCAGTATCTGAACAAAGGGATAATTCTGTCAGAATTATCTGAAATTGGGTGGCACAACGGTCAATCGTCCCATAGTATGGGAAGATTGTCTTTTTTTATACATGTATGCCAATTATTTTTAAATATCATTCCAGAAGGAGGATTTATCTATGTTATTTCCATCATTGGAAGAAGTGAAAAAGCTTGCGGAATCCTATACCGCGATTCCGGTATTTTTCACATTTCCGGCCGACCACAGAACGCCTATCAGTATTTACACCGCATTATCCGAAGGAGAAGAAAATGCTTTTCTGCTGGAGAGCGTCAACAACGGCACACAATGGGACAGATATTCCTTTATCGGATTCCATCCGGCACAGGAAATCCGTACACACGGCGCACAGATGCAGATTTCTGTCAGCGGTACAGCCGAAACCGTTACCGAAGAAAATCCGTTTTCTAAACTGCAAACCATTCTTGATGCCAGAACTTCTCCGAAATTTGAAAATCTTCCCTATTTTACAGGCGGACTGATTGGCTATTTCGGATATGATACAGTCAGATATACAGAAAAGAGATTAACCAACATTCCGGAAGATGATATTCACATGCCTGATATTCATCTGTTCGGCTATGAAGAACTTGTTGCTTATGACCATCTGAACAGCAATGCTCTGGTGATTATCAATCTGGATTCGAGCAAAAATCTCGAAGAACAGTATAAAAAAGCGGAACTCCGCGCGGCTGAAATTGCCGCCAAAATCGACAGCTGTCACTGTAAAGGCCAGTTCCGTGATGATGAACCGGCTGTTCGGGTCGGCTCGAATGTCACCAAAGAAGAATATATCTCTATGGTGAATCAGGCAAAAGAAAAAATCTATGCCGGTGATATTTTCCAAGTCGTGCTTTCCCAGCGTTTTGAAGTCGAAAATCCGCCGTCCAGTTTTGAAGTCTATCGCCGTCTGAGAGCGACAAACCCTTCCCCGTATCTGTATTACTTCAAAACAAAAGAATACGAAATCGCCGGTGCATCTCCCGAACTGCTCGTGAAAGTCACTGACGGCATCGCTTCTACCAGACCCATTGCGGGCACTCGTCCCAGAGGCAAGACGCATGAGGAAGACATCGCCCTCGAAAAATCCCTTCTCGCTGACGAAAAAGAAAAAGCCGAACATACCATGCTTGTCGATTTGGGCAGAAATGACCTCGGCCGTGTCAGTGAATACGGTTCTGTCGAAGTCACTGATTTCATGTATGTGGAACGCTATTCCAAAGTCATGCATCTGGTTTCCGATGTCAAAGGCAAACTCCGTCCGGAATGCAAGCCTCTCGATGCATTGCAGGCCGTTCTGCCGGCAGGAACGCTCTCCGGTGCGCCGAAAGTCCGCGCGATGGACATCATTGACGAACTCGAAAACAGAAAACGCGGTCTTTACGGCGGTACAGTCGGTTATTTCGGCTATAACGGCGATATGAATACCTGTATCGCCATCAGAACGGTACTTTTCCGCGATGGCAAGGCCTACGTTCAGGCCGGTGCTGGCATCGTTGCCGATTCCGACCCCGAAAAAGAATTCGCCGAAACCACTCACAAAGCAAAAGCGATGCTCAATGCCATTAAGGAGGCGAGACAATCATGATTTTAATCATTGATAACTATGATTCATTTACCTACAATCTCTGCCAGTATCTCGGTGAACTTCATCCCGATATTCTGGTAAAGCGAAATGATGCCATCACGCTCGAAGAAATGGAAGCCCTCAATCCAGAAGCGATTCTGATTTCC
>JAFUWP010000190.1 GCA_017483405.1 Oscillospiraceae bacterium
AGTTCCGAAGCTTTCAGGAAAATATCAGGCGCAGGCTTGCCGCGGAATGTTCCGTCATTATAGACAACATGATTCAGGTCGAACCATCTGGCAAGAGGCAGATGCTCAAAAAAGAATTCCATATTCTTTCTTGCGGATGCTGTCGCGATGGTGACGGGAATGCCCTGTTCTTTCAGTTTATCGAGAAATTCCGGCAGACCTTCCGCAAGATGAAAATCAGGACTTCGCAGACATAATTCCCTGTAGATTTTTTCTTTTTCTTCTTCAATCCGGATGCTTTCCTGTCCGGAAATTTCACATTCCAGAAAATAGGATAAAATATCCTGCGCCGACCTGCCGTAGACATGCTCCTCAAATTCTTCTTCTGAAATTTCTCTCTGCATTCTGTTTTCGAGAAATTTGCGCCAAGCTTCATCATGAAATTCCTTATCGAAAATCATAGTCCCGTTGAAATCAAAGATAACGCCTTTCATGTCAGCTCCTCCAGTTCGATTGCGATTTGCTGTTTTTTAGTCATGAGCTCCCCGAATCTGTTAATATATTCATAAGGGAATTTATAGTTCATAACTCTGGTGAGATTTCCGCCGGATGTGATGATTTTACTCGATGCTCCGCATCCTGCGCCGAGGATAGTTTGTCTGTCATCCATAATCAGGATGTTATAGAGATTCTCCTTTCCGGTTCGGGAATAGCCGACATTTTCGAGATTGCCAAGCGTATTCTTCTGACGATACAGATAATACGGCTGATAACCGTTTTCCGGAAGAAGTTCCGCAGACAGTCCGGCCATTTTCTCGACAATCGGAATTTCTGTATTCTGATGCTGTTCATCATGATAGAGATTTCCGGCGCGCTTGACGGTCAGCGTATGGACGGTGATGCTGTCAGGATGCAGGGCGATGACTTTCCGGAGCGTATCGGAAAAGCCTTCATAAGTATCGGACGGCAGACCGGCAATCAAATCCATGTTGATGTTATCGAATCCGAGCTTTCGGGCAAGCTGAAAGGCCTCCACCGCCTGCTGGGCGGTATGGCATCGGCCGATTTTCTGTAAGACACTATCCTGCAACGTCTGCGGATTGACCGAAATCCGGTCAGCATTCATCTCACGGATAACCTGTAATTTTTCTTCGGTAATGGTATCCGGCCTTCCGGCTTCGACAGTATATTCACGCGTATGAGACATATCAACATGATTCCGGATAGCCTGCATAATCTTCCGGAGCTGTTCCGCAGAAACGGAAGTCGGCGTACCTCCGCCGATATAAACTGACTGTACGGATAAATCATATTTCTGAATCAGTTCGCCGAGTATCTGAATTTCCTGACAGAGCTTTCCGACATAATCCGGAATGAGATTCTTAGCACTCTCTATCGAGTGCGATACAAAAGAACAATAACTGCATCTTGTCGGACAGAACGGGATAGAAATATACAATCCGATTTCTTTCAGACTATGCGGAAGAATTTTCTTCTGAATCAGGGCAGTCTGCAAGGCAAGCTGTAATTTTTCATTGGAAATCAGATATTTCTGTTTGAGTTCGGAGCAGGCCTGCTCCGGAGTCAGCCCTTGTTCCAGCGCATCGAGGACTTTTCTGACGGGTCGGATGCCGGTCAGCATCCCCCACGGGGGCTGATAGCCTGTCAGGGTCTGCAAACCGGTATAGAGCATCTTACAGAGCCGGAATTCCTGTTCGGAAGTTTCCGCCGGAGCTGGCGCGGAATCAGAATAAAATTTCCCGTTCAGGAAAATTTCTGTTTTCAGGAGATTCTGATTTCTGTCAAATTCCGTCAGAATCCGGTTATCAGAAACAGGAATCTGCTGTTCCCGACAGAGTTCAAAACGGACGTTCGGGATAAAAATTTTGGCGACAGCCTGAATTTCATATTCAAAATCATGTCCCTTAAAAATCAGCGCATAGCTCATAACAGATTCCTCAGATAGGGATTGGATTTCTTTTCGGCATCGAGAGAAGATGCATCAAAATGTCCGCAATAGACCTGATAATTCTTATCCAGAGAAACAATCTTCCGGAGTGACTGCATCATTTCGTCACGGTTTCCGCCGAGGTCGATTCTGCCGATACTGCCTTTAAAGAGCGTATCGCCGGAGAACATCATATCATCGGTCAGATAGCAAACACCG
>JAFUWP010000191.1 GCA_017483405.1 Oscillospiraceae bacterium
GCCGCCGACTGTCATTTCGTTTGTGAGAACCGTTGCAGAACCTGCACTCTGATAACCTTCGATATTGAGTGCCGCTTCATAGAGCTTTCCGGCCGGAAGTCCCATTTCTTCCCATGCCGCAAAGTGCGATGCTACGTTGATGACACCGCTGGTGCGCTTATCCTTTCTGACGCTCCAATACTGGTCGAAAGTCGTGTTCCCGACAATAGATGGCTGGTCAACTCTGACGGTTTTATAAATATCATAAACCGCGCCGTCAATGGTAGCTTCTCCCAGATAGCCTTCATTTCCAGGTGGTCTCCAGCTGCCCCATGAATCTACAATGTAGTATTCCACGAGAGGTTCTTTCGTCCAGCCGTAAACGCAAAGATACGAATTTCCATCGGGATGATAATCTACATTGTAATCAAATGCAATATTCCCGATTTCTTTGTAAGTCTGCGTACAGTCGAATTTCTTTCCGGTACGGAACAGGCAGTTATTGATATTGCTCCACTCACAGTTGAAAGTACCGTTACCCGTTAACTCCATTTTGGTATTGCCGGTATCTTTCCAAAGTTCGTAATTGTAGCCGTCTTCGATGCCTGTTTTGCAGTCATAGAGCACCAATCCGGCGGATGCCTGACTGATTGGCATCGCCGCAGTCAGCATCGCCGCAGAAAGGACTGCTCCCAAAATACGGTGTGTTTGTTTCACACACTCGCCCCCTTTTATGAATTTTAACCAGAAACTTTAAAGAAAAGTTCTGAATTTCGATTACAGTTTTATTATAAAACATTAAACGATTTAGAACAACCCACAAAATGAAGATTTGGTGGACGAAATGCAGAAGATGTGAAAAAATTATGAAAAATCAGATAATTTTACATCTTCGCCTGCACCGATGGCCGCGCAGTATTTCAGAAGTACAGCGGCATCCGAAGCATTGACAGCCGTATCGTGATTCAAATCCGATGCGTGTTTCTGAGCAGGGGAGAAGGAGGCATCTTCGCCTGCTCCGATTCTGGCCGATTCCGTCAGCAGAACTGAGGCATCCAGCGCATTGACCTGATAATCGTTGTTGACATCGCCGTCCGTGGTGGCATAGATGATTCTGTTATCATTATCATCATAGCAAGAACCGCTCCGCGAACAGTAATAGCCTCCGGTGCTGACAAGACTGTTGTCAATCATCAGGAATAATTCCACATAAGGCATACCGCCTTCTGTTGCTTTGATGGATGCACTCGCCGGACGTTCGCCGGTCAGGTCTTCATAATACTGTAGCATCGCTTCGCAGAGTTCCTCATTGCTGTAGACAGGGCAGACATCAAACAGGTTATCCGAAACACGATACAGATACTGTGCAGTTTGCGTTTCGGCATCAGTGATATTGATAGACGGATAATCAGAATCTGCATCATACTGATAAATCATTTTATCTTTCCAGTTCGCTCCGGAATCGCTGAACTGATACGCATTTGCACCGGTCATATTATAATTGAATTCTTTCACCGTGCCGTCAGTCAGATTCTTGAAAATGCCTGCGCCGTCATGGAGCTGATAGGCTATCGGATTTCCTTCTTCATCCGTGCCCTGCCATACGCCGTTAGGGATGGGCGAAAAACCGTTGTTTCTGACATGCAGATGATATTCTGACGGCAGACAGCCTTCCTGTTCGACTGTAAAATAAAAATCAGAGTCGGCCTGCGTGGTATCGAGATAGTATTTTTCTCCGGAAGGGATGATTTCTCCGTTGCAGGTGACTGTTCCGGAAGAAATCGGCAGGCAGGCGGTTTCGGTATCTCCGTAACAGATAGAGACTGTACTTTCCGCGCCGGATAAATCCGCATAACTCGAAGTATTGTCATGATATATCATCAGACTGGATAAATCGGCTTTCTGCTGGGTGTATGTCTGCGTGAAAACGGGAGTTTCCTCTCCGGTATCGGCATAAGCAGAAAGCGACATATCGCCGTTGAAAACGATGGGTTCAGTATAAAGCTGATATTCGCCGTCATTCACTGCATAATAAATATCGGCCTGTTCCGGACTGGAAAGCGCGATTTCCGTGCCGAGCGGTATTTCTTTATGATAATCTGAAAAATGGACTGTTCCTTTCCGGATGCCGAGTGCTTTCAGACAGATATTGCCGACCGTCATGCCGTTTTCGATTTTATCTGTATGATGATAGACATCATGCCACGTTCTGCCGTCAGAACTGAAAAAGCTTTCATTTTCGTGGAAATTTCGCTGAATCATATCATGATTCATACTGCTGTAATAGCCGAACGGACTGATATAATCCGCCGAACTGCCGAGTGCGGTTTCTCCGTCCCATGCCAGTTCGCACGGAATGTGACATCCGGCTGAACCCGTCAGCTTCACCACAACCGAGAATAATTCTCCCTTTTTCACCGGAACAGGCGCATCCAGATGCACTGTCTGATAACCCAGATGTGTCAGCGTTCCGGTTGTCAGGACAGAACCCTTTCCTGAAATAGGATTTCCGGCATCTGCCAGCCCGCTGTAAATCCGGATTTCATAATTATCATCTATATTGACGCAGTTAATCATAATATCCGTAATATCTTCATCTTCTTCGGCCGTGAAGATATTTGAGATATACGCGGACGTATCATTCAGATAATTGCTGACCGCGAATGCACCGTCACCGGAAAAGTCATCATATTCATAGATAGCATCATGCAGATGTGCATCCTCGGTATCGAAATAAATCATATCACCGGTGTAGGCATCCTCGTAGGAAATCCACAAATAACCGCCGTCCCCGAACGATTCGCCCCAGCTGTTCTTGACCAGCCATGCACCATCCCGATTCGGCCTGATGGTGAAATGGTCTGCCGGAAATGTATCATCCCAGCCGACAATGCTCATCGCATGAGCACCGGCCTCGAAATTTTCATCGACATATTCCGAAGTATCTCTCGGAACGTAGAAAGACTGATATTCATAATTCCGGAACGGGGCATCATCAATCGCCGCGAACCCTGTCGCGAAATAAATCGCATGTCCCTCGTAGATGGCCTGTTTTACCTGCTGTATCTGCTGATTTCGGGTTTCATCATAATAGCCCATCGGATAATAATGAAAATCCGTCACGTGCAGAAGTGCTTCTTTCTGGAGTTCTTTCAGCGGTTTGTTCGGGTCGGGAGTATCGCCGAAATACGGATAATCTTCCTCACTGACTGGGCCAATCCAGTTCGTGAACATGCCGACTACCTGACTGAGCGTTCCGCCCTCATCGAGAAAATTTTCTGAACCAGACGGATAGGCACTTTCTCCCTGATAGGCATAATGTGCGAGATGCCATTCGGAGTAGTCTACATGCGGATTTCTGCCCATTTCATTCGTTTCGAGGGAATTCAGCGCGGCGAATGCCCAGCATGTCCCGTAGGGATTCTGATTCTTGACCGGCGAAACTAACCCTTTCTGACGCAGGTCGAATGTTTCCGGCAGAGAATAAGTTTCATCCGCAGAAGAAAGGCTTCCGGAGGCAGTCATCATAAAATTTCTGTCGGCTCTGGCGACATGCAGGGAAGGCGATTCTTCCGCCGATACGGGGAGCAGGGCGCATCCTCCTGAAAGCATCGCGAAACTGCAAAGCATGGCAAGTGTTTTTCTGAAACGCGTCATAAAAATATCTTCCTTTCTGATTTTTGAATTATCATGATTTTATCATAGCATAAAACTGTTGAAATTGCAAGGCTTTTTTGCAGATACGGTGGATAAAATGCATCATAATTACAAAAAATCCGGATTGACAAAAATCCGGTTTTGTGTTATGATATTCTGGGAGGTAATGCCATGAAAAATAGAAAAGAACTCTATCAGTCCGCGCTGAAACATCTGCGGACGCAGTATTTTTTGAATATCGTCATTGTCTTTATTGTCGGATTTCTGTTACGGGACGGCTATCAGTACGCGACTGACTGGAATCAAAGACTGATGCAGGGCGAAATCTCTTACGAACTCCGCGAAAACCGCAAAACGAATTTCGAGATTCTACAGGAATTTCTGTCGGAAATCCATGTGCTGAATATGAATTCCGGTCAGCTTGCCGAAACGACTGCCGAAAAATATACGATGGGTTATTTTTCGGTTATCGTGAATGAAATCACGGCTTCGGGGTCATTCGGGTTCGGGATTCTGAACGGGCTGAATAAGATTCTGTTTCATGGGAAAATCGCCCAGTCCGTGACTATCTTCATCATGACGATATTATCCGGATTGTTCTGGATTCTGGTCAAGAATCTGCTTCTTGTCGGAAGATGCCGGTATTTTCTCGAACGGCGCA
>JAFUWP010000192.1 GCA_017483405.1 Oscillospiraceae bacterium
GCCACTTCTTCCGGAATGTCCGGCGAAGCATATACATAAGTGAACTTCGGAGATTTCAGCTCAAATTCATAACGGAACGCATCGCCACGGATGGTCATCTGTCCGTCTATGATGACTTGTTTAGCATAACCGCCATTGCCCTCTATAATCTGAATCCAATTTTCGGGATTATCAGAAAGCGTGATGTGATACGCATTCTGAATGATATTTCTGACTTCTTCTGTAGTAAAATATTTCACTTCTCCGTAATGCGGGTCATACTGCGAGTCATAATCGCTGGAAACGCTGCGGAGATACGGCATATTCATAGAGAAAATATCATTGCTGTCGGCGGTCAGGTCTCCGCAGGATGCGCCGAACATCGTCATTGCAAACGTATCATTATAATACAGTGCTTCGCCGAGTACGGATGCACAGGCATCTATAATATTTTGTGCAGGATTCGGCTTGCCTTTCAGGTCATGCGCATCGTTATTATAATATTTGATATAAGTATAAACGGCTACAGCCTGCGCTTTAATGGCCTCAGTACTGAAAGAAGGCCCTACTTCCCTGTTGACGATTTCCGCAACCTGCTGGAGCGCGTTTCCAGGGATGCCCTGTACGGTAATCATTTCCGTTTCGGCAGTTTCGGTATTTTTGAGAACTGTACCTGGGTAATAATGAAATAAAATATCCTGATAGTTCCATCCTCCGTAGATAGCATAGAAATTCGCGCCGTTCTGACTCATACCGACACAGTGACCCCATCCGTAAGTGGTAAAGGCGAAACTTCCTGCCGGAACATCTTCCACATTCACCGCGGAAGGAGTCGGGTCATTTGAAATGACAATATCTTCCCTGCTGTTGTCAGATACGAGAACAGCCTCTCTGTTTTCGGAAATTTCGACAGTCTGATAGGAAATCAGAGAAAAATCGTCATAATCCGACAAAGTTTTTTTCTGCCATCTGCGGGAAGAATCTGTATTTTCAGTGTTTTCGGAATCGCTGATGATTTCGACAGAGCTTAATTTTTCGCCTGTTTCAGCAATCACCGGAAGGGTCAGCCTTCCGGTGATTGTGAATACGAATGAACACAGGATAAATGCTTTTAAATGAAAATGCATATCTGTTTTCCTCTTTTGGATTAAGAATTTTCAGAAACTTCAGAAGTTTTTGTAAAAGTTTCGGCGGTTTCGCCTTCGCGGAGCTTTCTGGCGATGACAAGAAATCTGGAATTATCTTCATCAGAATAGCATGTAGAAAGTGTCAGGAGCTTATCACCATACTTGACATCCACGTTTGTGATATTGGCAACACTCTGGTCACGGGCATATTTCATATAAGTATTGAATTCTTCTTCGTCTTTGAATTCTTCCATATCCCAGTAACGCCAGTCAGCATCCGCACCGCCGTAAGTGATGGGCAGAGCACAGATAACATACGTTGCATGTTCATAATTGGAATCCAGCTCGATGAACTGATTCTTCTGATAATAGGTCAAATCCTGACGGTATCTCCGGAGCGAGCCGAACATTTCGTTATTAGCCATGTTATGGCCATACAGGAGAATATTATCAGACCAGTTTTCCTGACCGAATCCGAACAGATTCCGATAGTCCATAAAGACCGTACCGGCTCTGTAGGGCTGATGATTGAATCCCATAGATAAATAGAAATCATTATCTTCGCACTGAACAAGCGGATTATTCACTTTTGTCCCAGCGATTCTAATCCAGCCGACAGAATCGCTGTTATACTGGCGCATAGATTTTGACATACCGCTTTCACCGTTAGGTGTTCCGAAAGGGCCTTGTGCAATGGTAAGGCTGACGGTTTCGCTGGAAACCTTTTCTCCGGAAACTGTCAGCGCAGGAGCATCAGCAGTTTCTGCGCCGACAGCGCTCGATAAATATACCGATACTGATGCTGTCATCAGAACTGCGGAAATCATACCTGTCATTAATTTTTTTCTTCTTGAAGTCATGAATTATCCTTCTTTCATTTGAATTTGCTTTCAGAGCTTATCCGTAAGGGATAAATTCTGCATCCGGATTGTAAGTGTTCTTATGCCATTTGTAATAGCTGTTTGACCACTTGACATTCGGATTCGCCGTACTGGTACAGCCTTCGTATAAGTCCTCATTTTCGCGGAGCAGACGCGCGAATACTACCAGGCGTCCATCCGTGAATGTGCTGTTGCATGTCGATAATGTCAGAAGCTGGTCACCGTACTGAATATCCACGTTTGTCAGCCGGATGGTACGGCGTTTGATTTCATTGACATAATCATAGAATTCTGTCTCATCTTTGAAGTTGATGGTATTCCAGTAGTCAAATTTTGTTTCTGTCTCGTCATCCACATCCACGATAATCATACCGAAGACTTTATACTGATATTTCATATAATTCGATTCCAGCTCGATAATCGGATGTGAATCATAATAGCTTTCGTTATTGGTATAATATTTCAGCGCACCGAACATAGAGTAATCATGCATGTTATGCCCGTAAATCACAAGATTCTGAGAATTATCGAACGTCCGCTTATAAGTGCCGTCCGGATTGCCCCCCTCATCGAGATTCGCGACCATATCATCGAAATAATTCCGATAATCCATAAAGATAGAACCGGCTCTGGCATATTCCAGATTGATATTTTTATCCAGATAATAATAATTGCCGTCATCGGGATTTTTCCTCTGCAATACCGGATATGCGATTTTTGGTTCGTTCGGGATGCTGATATAACCGACAACATCTTTATTGACAGCAAGCAGATTCTTGGCACTTTCCAGAAGTTCATAGCGTTCCTCGGCATCTTCGCCGGATTCTGTTGTTTCCTTCGGGAGTTTGCGTTCCGGTTCTATCACCGAGTCATGAATTCGCTGAGTTTCTTCGGCGATAATGGCATTCTGATGATTTTCCCAGAAGTATTTGCCAATCAGCGCAAGGCATACGATAAACACCATAGAAGATGCCAGAAATGTCATTTTCCGGAATACTTCAAACACGCTGTCACCCTGCTGAGGAAACAGACCGGCGATTCTCTGACC
>JAFUWP010000193.1 GCA_017483405.1 Oscillospiraceae bacterium
AGAATATCCGTCCGCGCGACATCATGACCGAAAAGGCATTTCAGAACGCGCTGACTGCCGATATGGCTCTCGGATGCTCTACCAACAGTATGTTGCATTTACCGGCTATCGCACATGAATGCGGTGTCGAAATCAATCTTGATATTGCAAACAAAATCAGCGCAAAGACTCCGAATCTCTGTCATCTCGCTCCGGCAGGCCATACCTATATGGAACAGCTCGATGAAGCCGGCGGTGTATATGCCGTTCTGAACGAACTGAATAAAAAAGGCCTGATTCATACCGATGTGATGACCGTAACCGGAAAGACCCTCGGCGAAAATCTGGAAGGATGCGTCAACCGTGACCCCGAAGTTATCAGAACGATTGACAATCCGTTCAGTGAAACGGGCGGCATCGCCGTTCTGCGCGGCAATCTCGCTCCGGATGGATGCGTTGTCAAGAGAAGTGCAGTCGCTCCGGAAATGCTGGTGCATGAAGGTCCTGCAAAGGTATTCGACAGCGAAGAAGAAACCATCGCGGCTATCTATGCCGGAAAAGTCGTTGCTGGTGATGTGGTTGTCATCCGTTATGAAGGCCCGTCCGGCGGCCCTGGCATGAGAGAAATGCTGTCTCCGACTTCTGCTATCGCCGGCATGGGACTCGATAAGGAAGTCGCTCTGATTACAGACGGCAGATTCTCCGGCGCAACCCGCGGCGCATCTATCGGCCATGTATCGCCCGAAGCTGTCCGCGGCGGTCTGATTGCTTATGTTCAGGACGGTGATATTATCTCTATCAACATTCCGGAATATAAGATTGAACTCAAGGTTTCCGAGGAAGAAATCGCAAAGCGCAAAGAGACTACCGAAATCAAAGTCAAGACGGACGTCACCGGCTATCTGAAACGCTATGCAAAAATGGTTTCTTCCGCTGACAGAGGCGCAATCATTAATTATTGATTTTTAATAAGATAAATCGGAATTTACAGGAGAATATGATGAAACGAACGGTATTTAAAATAGTTTTTTCTATCATAGCTTTTATGGCTGTAAATCTATGGCTTATGTATAAGGCAGCGACTAAAGGTGATACCAGTTACTTCATTTCTTGGAAAGTAGAAGAAACAATTCTTTTTATACTTTTACAGATATTCATGATAGTTGATTATTTTATTTATCCACTAAAAAACAGAAAACAGAAAATTATTTTTTGGTGTGTTTCTGAATTACTAGTCCTTGTAACTGTATATGTCTGGGGAATATGGATAATAGGACCAATATGGTTTCAGTAACAGATTAAATTCTGATTTATCTTAAAATATAATTCACGAAAGGACTGATATATTCATGGGTATGACCATGACACAGAAAATTCTTGCCGCTCATGCCGGACTCGATAAAGTCGAAGCCGGCCAGTTGATTCTTGTCAATCTGGATTTGGTGCTCGGCAATGATATTACGTCTCCTGTTGCTATCAAGGCATTCAGCAACATGGGAAAAGAAACGGTTTTCGACAAAGAGAAAGTCACCATGGTAATGGACCATTTCGCCCCGAATAAGGACATCAAGGCCGCACAGCAGTGCATGATGTGCCGTGATTTCTGCGGAACGCAGGAAATAACTAATTTCTATGATGTCGGTCAGATGGGTATTGAACACGCGCTTCTGCCGGAAAAAGGGCTTGTTGTTTCCGGTGATGCCGTTATCGGTGCGGATTCCCATACCTGTACTTACGGCGCACTGGGGGCATTCTCGACAGGTGTCGGCTCGACCGATATGGCCTGCGGTATGGCAATCGGAAAAGCATGGTTCAAAGTACCGTCCG
>JAFUWP010000194.1 GCA_017483405.1 Oscillospiraceae bacterium
GAAATCAAGGCAATTGCCGGTGAAGATTTCTTTACGGAACATCATTCCAATCTGCTCGCGGAATTAGAGAACGATGAGGAATATCATGAATATGAACTCCGTACAGAAAAATGGGATGCACCTGTAATTGCTACTACCATGGTGCAGTTTCTGAATACACTTTTCTCTTTTAAGAACAGTTCAGTCAGAAGAATGCATCGCCTTGCAGATGCGGTAATTATCATTGATGAAGTACAGTCGATTCCTCTGAAATGTGTACATCTTTTCAATCTTGCAGTAAATTTTCTGACACATATCTGCGGTTCAGCAGTTGTGCTTTGTTCAGCAACACAGCCGGTTATGGAACAGACAAAATATCCGATTCTGATAGATTCAGAATCCAGCATGACCGGAAATGTAACAGAAGATTTTGAAATTTTTCATCGTACAGAACTGCTTTCAGAAGTCACTGCTCATGGATATTCTTATGAAGAAGCAACCGATTTCTGTAAAGAAAAGTTTCTGGAGCAAGGAAATCTGCTTGTCATTGTGAATACAAAATCCGCCGCTGGGAATCTGTTCAGATTACTGAAAGAAAAGCTCCCTGAAGTACCAGTAATTTATCTAAGTACAAATCTTTGTCCGGAGCATCAGAATGATAAAATTGTTGAAATAAAAGAATTTCTGAAGCAGGAGAAACCTGTCATCTGCGTGACAACACAGCTCATTGAAGCCGGTGTGGATATTTCTTTCCGATGTGTCATCCGTTCTATGGCAGGTCTGGATAATGCGGCACAGGCGGCAGGACGATGCAACAGAAATGGAGAATCGGAAACGCCCTGTCCCGTTTATCTCATCAAACTGAAAGAAGAAAAAGTAAACAAGCTGGAAGGAATCCAGCTTGCTCAAACAGTGACACAGCAGATTTTAGATAATTCTCAATATAAAGATTATCTTTCTCCCGAAATACAGAGCCTTTATTTTGAAACTCTCTATCAAAGGGCAGGGAACAGCAAGCTGTCCTATCCTGTAAAAGTTGACGATAACGATACTACACTCATAGAATTGCTTTCATTGAATAAGAACCGCTTTAAAATGTATAAACAACGCTTTAAACCAGAGAAAATTCATAAAATAGAAAGACTCACCTGTCAGGCATTCAAGACAGCCGGAAGTCTATTTGAAGTCATTGATACCCATACACAGAATGTCATTGTTCCGTATAATGACGATGCTAAAGAGATTATTGAAGAACTGGACAGGGAAATTTCTCCTGAACGATGTCGGGAACTGCTCCGAAAAGCCCAGAAATATACAGTCGGTATCTATAAAGATAAAAGTAAAAAGCTATATGAAAATCATGCACTTCATCCGCTTTCATGTGGAGCAGATGCTTTAGAATACGGATTTTATGATTCCGAATGTGGCATTATTACCGAAAATGCAGAACATGAACTGCTGATTTTCTGAAAAATTGCCGCACAGTGATAACCGTGCGGCAATTTCTTCTGATAATATAATTATAATAATTTCAATCCGCATGGGCATTTTGTCAGTGATTTCCCATGAAGTATGTTATGGATAGTATATCATATTTTTTTCAGTTTGTCAATATTGATGCGAATTAACGAAGCAGTTAAATCATAAAGATTTCAAACAGGTCATTCAAGCTAAGTGTCTGATTAATCCAGACCGCCTAAATCTTTATAGATGGGCTGTGCCCCAACACGACCTGCCATGTCCTCCGTTGCCTCGGCATCCATTTCGTTTTCATGAAAGCTGCTCGTAGAGAATTTATTTGTAGCGCAGGTTATGCCCCATTCCAGATTGCCATTAGCACCATTTCGCCGAAAATTGAGCTGGTAACGACACCATTTTTGAGAAGACTGACATCTCAGCAGAGAGTTACCTTTGATTGTATAGCAAGGTTCATTTGCACTGCCTCGTCTTTTATCCGGATGTTCAGCATCTTTGATATAGCCTGTTTCCTCAAGCATTTTAGCAATTGCTATGTTAGAGGTTCTGACTTCATCATTATCCACATAGATATAGCCCAGTCCTTCATTATCATGCGTTGTTCCCCAGCAATTATCATAAAAGCCACCATCCTCATCCATCATGACCGCTTTGTTTACCGCGTTCATCATGTGATGGATATTAGTAAGGCCTGCCGCATTATTGGCTCGTTCTACGTAGCCCAGAAGCGCGGGGATTAAAATTGCTGCCAGAGCCGCAATAATC
>JAFUWP010000195.1 GCA_017483405.1 Oscillospiraceae bacterium
AGGAAGGCAGAATTCTCTGCCTGACCGGAAAAGTTTCACGGAAAAATCAGCATTTAAGTATCCTCTGCGATACCGTGCAGGAACAGCAGAATTTTCCTGCCATGCTGAAACAGATGCTTCTCTGTCTGAAAGTGACCCATTCCCCAGAAGATTTACAGAATCTTCAAAAGCTTTCCGGACTCTGCCGAAATTTCTCCGGCCGGACAGGCATTGTATTGTATTTTACTGATACAAAAAATTATGCTTATCCAAAACAAAAATTATATATCAGCCTGTCAGAAACTTCCGTACAGGCATTGCAGAAGATTTTTCAGCCTGAAAAAATCGGCTGTATTTACAGAATTCCGGAAAGAAAATGATAATTTGCTGTTTTTTTGTCAAAGAATCTGAAAAAAGACTTGACAGAATCTCTGAAATATAGTAAAATAAGATTGTAAAAAAAATTATGAATTTTTTGCGTATGCAGAATGGAGAAGAAAAATTATGAAAAAAATCGGTGTTTTGACAAGCGGCGGCGACGCTCCAGGCATGAATGCGGCTGTCAGAGCAGTTGCTCGTACAGCCCTCAGCAAAGGTATGGAAGTTATCGGCATCCAGAGAGGTTATGTCGGCCTTCTTAACCGCGAATTTGTTGATATGAGTGCAAGAACAGTTTCCGGCATCATCCAGAGAGGAGGTACTTGCCTGTATACTGCAAGATGCCCCGAATTCCGCAATATGGACGGCGTTCTGAAAGGCAAGGAAGTATGCGAGGAAATCGGCCTTGAAGGTCTTGTTGTCATCGGCGGTGACGGTTCTTTCCGCGGCGCAGGCGACCTGTCCAGTGTCGGCATTCCGTGCATCGGCATTCCTGGCACTATCGACAACGATATTCAGTGTACAGAATACACAATCGGTTATGATACGGCTATGAATACCGCTATGGAAATGATTGACAAGCTCCGTGATACTACCCAGTCTCATGACAGATGCTCTGTTGTAGAAGTCATGGGCAGACGCGCCGGCTTTATCGCTGTCAATGTCGCTATGGCTGTCGGCGCAGAAGCCGCTATCACTCTCGAACGTCCCTACGACCTGAACGAAATCGCTAAGAACATGACCAAAACCATGAGCGAAAAAGGCGGCAAGCATCATTTCATTCTGGTTGTTGCCGAAGGTGTCGGCCAGACAGAAAATATCGCTAGAGAAATTCAGGAAATGACCGGCACCGAAGCCAGAGCTACCATCCTCGGACATGTTCAGAGAGGCGGTTCTCCGACTCTGCGTGACCGCGTTGTCGCTACCGAAATGGGCTATCACGCTGTAGAACTGCTCGAACAGGGCATCGGTAACAGAATTGTCGGCCTGAAAGACGGCAAGGTTTATGACATCGACCTTCAGGAAGGTCTTGCCATGAAGAAACCGTTCATCGACCAGAGATATGATATTCTGACAGCAACAGCTTATTAATTTTTAGTTATCATACACAGAGTAGAAATCTGCGCGTCAAGTGCCGGCTGAACGGGGAGTTGTCAGCCAGACGAAAAGGCATCCGCCTTGCGGTACAGATTTCGCATCCCGCTTCGTATGGCATTACATGAAAAAATCAGATAGAAATACCTCTTTTTCTTGTGTGTTTGTCATGACTGCGGAAAAGGAGGTATTTTATTATGTTTTTGAAATCTGCAAAAGAATTTAAAGATATTCGTGCACTGGCGGTAACCGGCATGTTTATCGCCGTTTCTATGGTCATTGAGAAATTTTCGATTAATCTGGAATTTGCGAAGATTAATTTTGCATTCCTTGCCATTGCGGTTATCGGGATGCTGACAGGCCCTGCAATGGGATTTGCTGCCGGAATGATTTGTGATATTGTCGGTTTCCTTGCCAACCCGACAAGTGCTTTCCTGCCGGTATATACGCTTGTTGCCGGCATTCAAGGCTTAATTTACGGCATCTGTCTGTACCGCAAGCAGGAGCATTTTCAGATGTTCGGCCTTAATGAACATGCTTCGCTTATGGTTCGCGCCGTGATTGCAAGACTGCTGGATGTAACTGTCATTAATTTATGCATGAACACATGGCTGAATATGCATTACGGATTTATTCCGAAACAGGCTTTTCATATGGTTGTTTACACAAGACTTGCCAAAAACCTGATTGAACTGCTGTTTGATATTCCTATGCTGTGTGTACTTCTGCCGGCGGTACTGCTGGCATACCGCAGAGCTTTCCGGAATAACGCTGTCTGATGTCATGAAAACTCTGATAATCAATGGCTCTCCCAGAAAAAACGGCCACACTGCTGGGCTTATCGGGGAATTTGTCAGTCACCTGACAGGAGAATATTGGATTGTGGATGCTTACAGAAGTACTCTTTCCCCCTGTATTGATTGCAGATATTGCTGGCAAAGTCAGGGATGTAGTATTCAGGATGAAATGCAGAAAATTTATCCGTATCTTCAGGAATGTGATAATATTCTGCTGGCCTCTCCGATTTATTTTTCAGAACTGACCGGAAAAGTACTGGATTTCGGAAGCAGGCTTCAGACCTATTATTGTGCAGAGAAATTCAGAAAAAAACAGGCTTTCAGGAAACCTAAA
>JAFUWP010000196.1 GCA_017483405.1 Oscillospiraceae bacterium
CAGAAACCACTACAGAAACTGCTGTCGTCCTCCCCGATGAAATCATAGATGTATCTGAACTCTATCTTGATAATGTTTTTGGTGAAGATTATGCCGTTCCCGAAGTCGTAGAAACAACCGTTCCCGAAACAGAAGCTCCTGTTATCGAAACCACTACAGAAGCCGCTGTATCCGGCATTACGGATGAAGAATATATCCTCCTCTGCAACTGCGTTGCGCATGAAGCCGGCTCTGATGTCATCACTGTCGAAAATAAAGCCAAAGTCGTAGAGGTTATCATGAACCGTGTAGCGTCTTCCAGTTTCCCGAATACTATTTACGGCGTTATCACACAGAAATATCAGTTCAGCGGTTCTTCTTCCTACGCGAACCTGAGCTCTTATACCAGCAAAGTGACAGATAATGTCAAGGCTGCTGTTGATTTATATTTCTCAAATCCGTCTTCTTTCAATCAGGGTTATCTGTATTTCTATGGTGATGGTTCTCAGAATCATTTCAGAACCTGATTTATTTGAAACAAATCTGACAGAGTATTGCCTTATGCAGTACTCTGTTTTTTTATTTTTCGGCAAAATACGGAAGATTCCCATATTTTTTCATAATTCTGAAAAATAATAGCAGGATTTTACTTGACGAATACCCTAAAAAACAGTATAATATAATAGTAAGGTTTTTTATTTCCAGAAATTTGAAAAAGCAGGAGGTTCTTATGAATACAATTCATGTCCCCGTCAATGATGCATACGATGTTCTTGTCGAACGGGGTATTCTTCAGAAATGCGGGGAAATCATCAAGGAAACCGTTTCCGCAGAAACATGTGTCATCATCACCGATGACAATGTGAACCGCTATTATGCTGATACCGTGGAAAATTCCCTGAAAGCCAGCGGATTCCGCACGGCCAGATTCGTCTTTCCGCACGGCGAAACGTCCAAGAGTGCAGAAACTTTACTGCATATCTATACATTTCTGTGTCAGCATGAAATCACCCGTTCTGACTGCCTGATTGCACTCGGCGGCGGTGTGGTCGGCGATATTACCGGATTCGCGGCTGCAACCTTCCTGAGAGGACTGCCCTATATCCAGATTCCGACTTCTCTGCTGGCGCAGGTAGATTCTTCCGTTGGCGGCAAAACAGCCATCGACCTGGCGGAAGGGAAAAATCTGGTCGGCGCATTCAAACAGCCTGCTGTCGTCCTCTGCGACCCCGATACCCTCTCCACTCTGCCCGAAACTTTCCTGATTGACGGCATGGGCGAGGTCATCAAATACGGCATGATTGCCGATGCGGATTTATTCCGGAAACTTTGCAGTTATGATTTAAGCAATATTCAGGAACATCTTGATGAAATCATTCCGGTCTGCATCAGCATCAAGCGCGATGTCGTTGCCGAAGATGAACTGGATACCGGCCTGCGGATGATTCTGAATTTCGGCCATACACTCGGCCATGCCATCGAAGCGTATTATCATTATGAAACCTATACGCATGGCTGTGCGGTTGCGGCAGGCATGTGCCTGATGACGAAATATTTCAATTCTGAACAGGAATATCAGACATTAAAGGCCTGTGCGGAACGCTATCATCTGCCTTCTGATGTATCTGCACCGCTGGAAGATTTGCTTTCTCTCTGCGGAAACGATAAGAAACGCGCCGGCGCAAAACTCCGCTATATCGTATGTGACCCCATGGGAACAGCCAACATCCGCTGTGATTCCCTTCCGGATTTCCGGAATCATTTCATTTCTGCCTGACCCCGAAAGGATATTTACATGAATATACAGATTCAGCCTCATAAATTAATCGGAACAGTCCGAATCCCGTCTTCCAAGAGCATGGCGCACCGGATGCTTATCTGCGCCTCTCTGAGCAAGGGGACTTCTGAAATTTCCGGCATCAGCTTTTCCAAAGACATTGAAGCAACCATCTCCGTTATGAAAGCACTCGGTGCAGGATTTGAAATCCATGATGATACCGTACTGGTAACGGGTATCACCGAACGTCCCGAAACCGCACTTGCAGACTGCTGTGAAAGCGGTTCTACGCTCCGTTTCCTGATACCGGTTGCCGCGGCACTTGGCATCACATCCACATTCACCGGACAAGGCAGACTCCCTCAGCGTCCGATTACCCCCTACATCCGCGAACTCACCGCAAAGGGCATTGATTTTCATGATTATCAGAACACAATGCCTTTCACCATCAGCGGACAGCTCCGGAGCGGTAAATTCGAGCTGGAAGGCGATATTTCCTCTCAGTTTGTCACTGGTCTGCTGTTAGCCCTTCCCCTTCTTCGGGAAGATTCCGAAATTGTTCTCACATCCCCCCTCGAATCCAAACCTTATGCAGACATGACTATCGACTGCATGGAAAAATTCGGAGTCTGCACGAAAGAACTCCCGAACGGCTGGCATATTTTCGGCAATCAGCATTATCAGGCCAGAAATCTTCAGGTAGAAGGTGATTTTTCTCAGGCGGCTTTCTTCTATGTTGCCAACGCCATCGGCAACCAGATTGTTCTGGAAAATATCCCCGAAAAATCCGTTCAGGGCGACCGGAAAATTATCGAACTGATTGAAAAAATCTGCTATCAGAAAAATCAGAATCAGGAAAAATTCCTGATTGATGCAAAAGATATTCCGGATTTAGTTCCCATTCTGGCCGTACTGGCGACATTCAGCACCAAGCCGACCATTATCTGCAATGCCCAGCGGCTCTGCATCAAGGAGAGCAACCGTCTGGAAACAACTGCCAATCTGCTGAATACCCTCGGCGGAAAGGTCAGAATTCTCCCTGACGGACTGGAAATTTATCCGGCATCCCTGCACGGCGGCACAGTCGACAGTGCCGGTGACCACCGCATTGCGATGTGCGCCGCGATTGCCGCATCCAGAGCATCCGCGCCTGTCATCATTCAGGGCGCAGAATGTGTCTCCAAATCCTACCCCGCATTCTTTGAGGATTATCAGAAACTAGGAGGAATCTGCAATGGCATCTATCTGGAATAACAGAATTTCTGTTTCCGTGTTCGGCGAAACAAAAGGCCCTGCAATCGGCATCACTATCGACAATCTGCCGGCTGGGGAATACATCGACACGAACCGGATTTCACAGTTCATGGAACGCCACAGCACGGATGAAAACGGCCGTCCGGCACTGAGTCAGGTCATGTCCGGCATCCTGAACAGCCGGACAACCGGTTCACCTCTGTGCGCCTTCATCCAGAATACCAGCGCACCCGTTCCGGATGTTTCACAGATTAACCGCCTGCCCCGCCCTGGACATGCGGATTATACCGGCACACTGCGCTATAAAGGATTCAACGACATTCGGGACGGCGGACACGTTTCCGAGTCCATGACAGCACCTCTGTGCTTTGCCGGCGCGGTCTGCGGACAGATTCTCGAACGGCGCGGCATCTATACCGGCGCGCATATCGAAGAAGTTCACGGTATTCATGACAGAAACTTCAATCACGTTTCCGTCACGAAAGAAGATATTCTCGCCGTGAGATATAAAAAATTCCCCGTCATTCAGAACAAACAGGGTGATAAAATGCTTGCTGATATTCAATCCGCATCCGAAGGCGGCGAAACGCTCGGCGGCGCAGTGGAATGCGTGGCGGTGAATGTGCCTGCCGGAATCGGTTCACCGGTCTTCAACGGGCTGGAAAATACCATCGCTCAATTGATGTTCGCTCTGCCTAACATCCGCGGACTGGAATTCGGCGCGGGCTTCGATGTAACCGAAATGACAGGCAGTCAGTGCAATGACAGCTATTATGTCGATAAACATGGCCATGTGCGGACAGCCTCCAACAATCACGGCGGCATCTTAGGGGGTATCTCCTCCGGTATGCCCATCGTTCTGAAAGCCGCATTCCGTCCGCCTGCCGCAGTCGGCAAGCCTCAGCAGACTGTTAACCTTTCCACTATGGAAACTGCAACCATCGCGCCGACCGCTGTACCGGAATCCTGTATTCTGCCGAAACTCGTTCCCTGCGTGGAAGCCGCTGTCAACATCGCCCTGCTTTCACACATGCTGGATTATCCGCATTTCTGCTGATATTCCCCCAGAAAGGCTGGAGCATCATGCGTGATGAAAATTTACACAAGATTTCCGAACTCGCTGACCGCACTGTTACTGACCCAGTGACAGCAAACATTCTGCTCTGTTACGTGATGCGCAAAATCTCACAGGAGCTGGATGCCGATTTGCTTTATGACATCGCTGTCACAAGCGGCATCATCAATTATTTCGCATTTCAGGATGCTTTGCAGACAATGGAGGAAACCGGTGCAGTCACCTGTCAGCGCAAAGACGGCATCAGATATTATTCCCTTACCGAAAAAGGTTCGGATACCGCTGACCGCCTGCATCATCTGACCGGCAAATCCTATCGCGAACATATCACCGAAATCGCACAGAACTGTGTCAGACGGCGCAAAAATGAAGAACAAGTCAAAATCTCTTACGAAACACTTCCGCAGGGCTGTCACCTGCATGTGAAAATTGTTGACCATGAACTCACACTTCTGGAGCTGACAATGTTCACCCCTGATGAATATCAGGCCAGACTGCTCGGAGATAAAATCCTGACACATCCTTCTGTTGTCTATCATGAAATTCTCCGTGCGGTGATGCCGGAAAATGAATCATAACCATCGACTCCGCAAACGGCATTGCGGAGTAAGCGTAAAATAAACCACATCCCAGATAAAAAAATCTCGCCGAATCATTCAGCGAGAAATTACGATTCATTCCAGGGCAAAAGAATAGTTCCGGCAGGATGGGAAAACAAATCAATCA